>DATGIR010000266.1:0-12317 GCA_035295605.1 Fimbriimonadaceae bacterium
AGAATGGCGGTTGGCCCGGTGATTCCCGGGAGGACGGACAGGATGATTCCGCGCGCCGCCGTCGGAAAATGCTCCACATAGCGTGGGACTTGTGGCCTAGGGCCGACCAAGCTCATGTCGCCCAAGAGCACGTTGAAGAGCTGCGGGAGTTCGTCGATCTTGGTTGCGCGGAGGAGACGACCGAGCCGGGTCATGCGTTCGTCGGCCGCGGCCGTGATCTGCGGTCCCAGCGTCTCGGCATTGGCCACCATCGTACGGAACTTGATGATCTTAAAAATCCGCCCGTCCTTACCCACGCGATCCTGGCGGAAGAACACACCGCCTTTGGACTCAATTGCAATGATCGTCGCGACGATAACGAACAGCGGAATGAAGCAGAAGAGCAGGAGCACCGAGATGCAGACATCGGCGGTTCGCTTCGCGGTGTTGTAGAGGTTCTCTCTCGGCGGATTAAGAGCGGTAGCCATATTGCAAAAACTCAACTCGCTCAATAATCATCGGGCGCCGATGCCCGTAAGATCACCTAAAGAGCGTACTCCAGAAGGAAGTGACGAAGCAGGTCGCCATGTCGGCGCAGTCGTTAGGTCCATCTTTCCGCGATTCATTCCTTGAATTTCATCCTTCGAACGATCCTGCCTAGGAGGGAGGCTTGGAGTACCGAGCCAACCTACTTTTCATTTGCTTCAACGTGTCCGCGTCTCCTTCGCCCGCTTTCTTCGAGAAGATCGCGATCGCCCGCTCCTCGGTGGCCGCCGCATCTCCCCGCTTCCCGCACTTGAATTGAGCTAGCGCCAGGGTGTCGAGAGTCTCCGCCAGCTCCCGGGTGTTTGGCTTCAGGAGGGCAACCGCTTCCGCCGCGATCGATTCAGCCAAGCTGTAATCAATGCCCGGCAGCGGGTCTTCGTCATCGACCATCGCCCATGCGATCGAATTCAACACGACGGGCTTTCGTTTGGCTCCGTTCTCGGATTCGCCCTTGGCGTACGCGTTCGCCGAGCTCGGGTCCAAGTGGGCCAACGCGGCCAACTTCGCGACAACCAAGTCGTCGGCAAATTCCGGATGATCAGCAATGATCTTATCTACCGCCGAAACGGCATCTTGGTACCGCTTTTCGGTCATTGCGGTAACGAACGGTTTGAGAAGATTTGACTCTGACTTAGGATCATTCTTCTCGGTTGCGGCGGACTCTTCGCGCTTGCGCTCGGCCGCGTAGTCGAACTTGCCGGTGAGCATCTGATCGAGGGCTTCATCGAGCCCGATCATCGGGTGTCCGATCCAAGCGATCTTGCCATCTCGACCGACGACGAAGGCGGTTGGGATTCCGTCCTGGCCCGCAGCTACCATCCAAGATTCGCTCATGGTGCCGGTCGGTCCATCCGCGCCGACGTTGTAGTCCATGTCCGCGCCCTCGCTCTTCACAAACTCGCGCACGGCCGGCATATAGCTCACATCCGAATTCCCCGGTTTTTGCGTCGGTGTCTCCCAGACGCTGATCCCGCTGAACGTCACCTTGCCTGAATACTTCTTTGCGAGTTCGGTCAGGTGCGGGATGGATGCGCGACAGGGTCCACACCACGTCGCCCAGAACTCGACCACGTACAGCCTTCCCTTCTCAAACCTGTCAACCGGCTTGCCCTTTATCCAGCGAAATACCTTCATCGCCGGAGCGGGGTCCCCCGCTCCGAGCGATGCCGCTGCGGCACAGGAAACGCTCCCCAAAACCAGGAGCGATATCCCAAGGATGTGGATGCGCCCTTTCATAACAACTGCCTCGTAAGACTACCGGAGCCGGCTGCCGTTGTCGCAGGTCAAATGGCCTGAGAGTGCGCAAATTGCGTCGTGCATTGTAGGCTAGGCCCGTGCGCGTCGTTATGCTCAGCTGGGAGTACCCTCCCCGAATCGTCGGGGGCATCTCGCCGCACGTTAGCGAATTGTCCCGCCAGCTTGCGGGCCGGGGAATCGAGGTCCACGTGGTGACCAAGGAGACGCCGCTGGCGCCGGACGAAGAGACCGAACCATCCGGCGTGAAGGTCCACCGGGTCCACTTGGGGAGCCAACCGAACGACTTCCTTCATGAGATTCAACTCCTGAATCAGGCGACCGATCTGCGCGTCCGTAAGCTCCTCGAGGACTGGCGGCCGGGGGGGCAGCCGACCATCTTCCATGCCCACGATTGGCTTTCACTAGACTCAGCTCGCGAGCTCAAGTACGAATACAAGCTCCCGATCGTGGCGACGATTCACGCCACCGAGTCCGGTCGCCACGGCGGCATCTTCAACGACACCTCGAAGTACATTCACGAACAGGAGTACTGGCTCACTTACGAGGCCTGGCGCATCATTGTCTGCTCCGAGTTCATGAAGAGCGAGGTCACGCGGCTCTTCAACGCGCCGGGCGACAAGGTCGACGTTGTTTACAACGGGGTCGATCCTGCAAAGTTCGAATTTGATTGGTCCGACGCCGACCGGGCCGCGCACCGCGCCAAGCTCGCCCTCCCCGAGGAGAAGATCGTCCTTTACGTAGGCCGGTTCGTTCGAGAAAAAGGGATTCACGTGCTACTGAACGCGGCCAGCGCGGTCTTGGCAGAGGAACCGAACACGAAGTTTCTGATCGTGGGCGGCGGGCACCGCGAACGGTTCGAGAAGTTCGTGCATTGGGCCGGCCTGCAAGAGAAGGTCCTCTTCACGGGATTCATGGCAAACCGCGCGCTTCACATGCTTTACCGCTGCGCGGACGTCGCCGTCTTCCCTTCCCTGTACGAGCCGTTCGGTATCGTCGCCCTCGAAGCCATGGCGGCTGGCGCCTCGGTGGTTGCCAGCGATGCGGGAGGACTTCGCGAAGTGGTGCATCACGACGAGACGGGCACGCTGAGCTACGCCAATAATCCCGGCTCGCTCGCGTGGTCGATTCTGAAGGTGCTGCGCGACCCAGTTCGGGCGCGCGCCCTTGAGGAGAAGGCAAAGCTGCGACTCCGAACGGACTTCGATTGGGGCCACATCGCCGAGCAGACGATGCGGATCTACGACCGGTGCTGGACGGAGTTTCTTGGTTCGTACTGGGCGGAAGCGACCCTCTGGCCGGTTACACCTGGCGCGGAGGAGCGCGCGAAAGCATCGCGGGTCAAGACGAAGGCCGAAACTGGAAGAGAAACCGCCGTGGAACGTCCGAGCGTGCCCATTCAAGCCAAGCCGGACGAATTCATGCTCGAGGAGGAAGAGGCTGCGACTTAAAGCCTCTTTGCGGGCACGAGCAGCGCCATACCTGCCAAGTTAAGGGAATGAAGCGCGTCCACGCCGTTCCCCTTCTGTTCATCCTCCCTTGCGTTGCCGGCGCCCAGGCACTTTCGGGAGCCACGATTCGAGCCGGCTACACCGTCTCCAGCAGCTTCACCGACCGGAACGGCTTCTCCGGCAGCCTGGAAGGGCCAGAGGTTGGCCTCGACCTCCCAATCGGATTGCCGTTGCCCGTCAGTGGGCTTGGCGGGCTACAGTTCGCGCTTTCACCTTCGTTCATGAGCGGGACTGGAGGATTTAGCGGGTCACCTGAGCGAGGCAACGTCTACCGGCTTATTGGGACGGCTCGGCTGGCCCCTCCCGGTTCCCCGGTATACATCCGGTTCGGAACCGGATATGCATACGCTGCGGACACACAAAGCCAATTCACTTCGCAAAGTGCCTACGAGGCCCAATTCGGAGTCGGCATGTCGCTGACGAAACTTCCCGTGCTCAACCTCTCGGCCGAGATTCTCTATCACCAATCGAGCGTGGCTCAGGTTCGCGGTTGGACGTTTGGGCTCTCCGCCCGGTTCTAAGCAGTGCTACTGTCCGAACAGGCGGCCAATTTGGTTAACCGTCACCGCCCCGAGGTAGGCCAACGAGGTCATGTAGGTGAACATGAAGATCGGCCACTTCCACGAGTTGGTTTCGCGCTTGGCCGTCGCGAGGGTGGACATGCATTGACAGCACAACGCGAAGAAGACCATCAAACCGACGGCCGAAAAGGGCGTGAGCAGCGGTCGATTGTCCGCTCGCTTCTCCTCTTGTAGGGCGCGTCGCATGTCGGGCGTGTTCCCCTCCACGTCGTGGCCCAGGCTGAAGATGATCCCGAGCGCGGGCACCACGTTCTCGCGCGCGGGGAACGCGGCCACGATCGCGGTGGTAATCCGCCAATCGAAACCCGCGGGCGCAAACGCGGGCTCGATCGCCCGTCCGAACTGACCCAAGAATGAGTTGGACAGCTGGCGCTGGTCCACGTAGTGGTCGACTACTTCACGGGTTGCTTCCTTGTGGGCAAGGCGGTACTCAGCCCGATACTGCTCCGCTTTCACGAGTGGCCGCGGAAAGTAGGAGAGCGTCCAAATCACAATCGCGGTCACGACGATCGTGGTTCCCGCAACCGTCACAAACACCCGTGCTCGGAAATACATCGCGAGCCAGATGTCCTTCCACTTTGGGAGCTGATAGGGCGGGAGCTCGAGCACGAACGGCAGGCGCTTGCCCTTGATGATCGTGCGGCTGAGAAGCCAAACGATCGGGACGGCGACGACCATGCCGAGCAGGTGCATCGCGTAGAGCGTAAAGCCGGCCCAGAAGGCGCCAAATCTCGGCTCGATAAATGCTCCGATCAGCATGATGTAGACCGGCAACCGCGCGCTGCAGCTCATCAACGGGGCAACGAGAATCGTTGCCAGGCGCGAACGCGAATCCGGCATCACACGCGCCGCCATCATCCCCGGAATCGCACAGGCAAAGCTCGAAAGGAGCGGGATGAAGGCGCGCCCGTTGAGGCCGCACCAGCCCAAGAGGCGGTCCATGAGAAAGGCGGCCCGTGCCAAGTATCCCGTTCCTTCCAGCAACGAGATGAAGAAGAACAGGATCAGAATCTGGGGCAGGAACTGCAGCATGGCGCTCAGGCCGGACAGCAGTCCATCGCAGACGAAGGACTTAACGACGGGAATACCGTCCAGGTGGGGACCGATCGCACCGCTCACCCGGTCGAAAACGAACTTGATCCCGCCCATGATGGGCTGGGCGAACGTGTAGATCGACTGGAAGACAAGGTACATGACCGCGGCGAAAATGGCCAGGCCGAATACTCGGTGCGTGAGGATCCGGTCAATGCGATCGGTGGGTGAGAGTCTCCGATGCAACGGCTCGGTTTCGATGACGTTCTCCGCGACCATGCGAGCCCAGGCATAACGAACCGGAACGCGATCGATCGCCACCTCGGCCGGCTGTCGCTCCCTCGGCTGTGGCGTGTCGAAGAGCGGGGCGCCCGGCATTGAGAGAGGCTTTGGAGCGGGCGGAACCGCCAACGCTTCCGCTACCGCGCGCTTAAGCTCCTCAACTCCTCTCTCTTTGTGGCCGATCACCTTCACGACGCGGGTGCCGAGGATCTCCGATAGCCGGTTGGCGTCGATGTGGCGTCCGGAGCCCTCCAGTCGGTCCTCCATCGTCAGCGCAACGATTGCCGGAAGTCCGATTTCCGCGATCTGCGCGTAAAGGTACAGGTTGCGCTCCAGGTTCGACGCATCGAGCACGCAGACTAGGAGTTCGGGCGCCTCGCCGAGGCCCTCGGCACCCAAGATAACGCCGGAGGCGACGCGCTCATCCTCGGATACCGCGCGGAGGCTGTAGAGGCCCGGGACGTCGATGAGCTCGTGACGAACCCCATCGATAACAAGCGAACCGCTGATCCGTTCGACGGTCACACCGGGGTAGTTGGCGACCTTTTGCCGCGCTCCGGTGAGGGCGTTAAAGAGTGTCGTCTTGCCCGCGTTCGGGTTGCCGACCACGGCGATTCGGGCCGCATGGGTAGCCGGCGCCGGCGCCCGGCTCATCGCTGGGGGCTACTCCCGCTTCTTCCGCTTCTTCTTACTTTCGGCTTCCCCCGCCGCCTCGAGGAGGAAAGCGCAGTTCTCGCGTTTGCGGAGGCAAAGTCTGTAGCCACGGAGGTTTATTTCAACGGGATCCCCGAATGGTGCAACCTTGATGACCTCGAAGACCGCGCCTTCCGTCAGTCCCATTTCCTGGAGCCGAATCAACTCCTCGGAACACTCCTGACACCCCACAACCCGAGCCAACTGGCCCTTCTTGAGTTGATCGAATTTAAGGGTGCGGTCGTCCGAAAGAGCCAATGTCTTAATCTACCCAAAAAAGTATGGATTCACGACGTGACTCTATATACGCTCGCGCCTGACCCGAAGTTCAACGAACCACGAGTGTAAATAACGACGGGATGGGCGTCCCATTCGGCTCCAGGTGAACCTGCCAGGTTTGGGTGAGCACGGTCGGATGATCCGGATCGCGATGAACTCCGTCGACGGGTGTTGCGATGTACTGCCGCTGGGCGTATTCGATGAGATCGCCTTGCTTGCTCACGATCATGTAGTAGTCGCCGATCTGCTGCCCCCCGAGAGCTTCGGTGTACCTTCCGATCACCTTCCACGCCTTCGTGCCGTTCACCTCGACCTCTCCGGCCAGCTCATGGGTTGGCCACGAGGCGGCAATCCGGCGCAGCTCCTTATCCCAACTGATCGCTATACCGAGGGCAGCGGAGCGGTCACCAATACTTCCTGACGCCGCTGCGTAGATCTCTGAAATCTGGAGATTCTTAACCGGCTCGATCAAGCGCGTCGTGGTTGCGTTACGCTCCTGGTTATCCGGAATGTTATAGGAGAACTTGTCGCCATCGCTCGTGATGATCCAAGTCTTGTTATGGGGCGCGCTCCGATCCTGTCGCACGTACAGCTTGTTCGGCGCCTGATACTGAAGCGTGGTGTCGACCTCCTCACCAACCGAACCGGTCGGGGCTTTCGCTTCGACGAGTAGGCGAATCGTGCCGGTAAGACTCGTGAGCCCGCTGTACCGCGCAAGCATCTTCGAGATCACTTCTCCGCCCGTCGGTAGGCCCTGAGTGGGGCCCCCAAGTATTCCAATTGCTAGAACGGCGCTGATCATCTGTTCCCTTCCCGCGTCCACGGTACCTCGGCGATCCCCAACTTAACGTTTGAGAATCGCGCCGCCGTGAACGCCCAATCGGAAAGACGGTTCAAGAACGCCATCAATTCGGTTCTTACCGGCTGATGGCTTGATTCGGACAAATAAATGACCGATCTTTCCGCCCTCCGAACCGCCGCACGCGCAACGTGAAGCGAACTGGAAGCTTCGCTGCCGCCGGGAAGAATAAAGTTGCGGAGGGGCGGAAGCTCCAGTTCAAACTCATCGATCGACGCCTCTAATCGGCTCACATCTTCGTAGCTGAGCAGCGGGTTCGCAAGGCGGCCCTCGGCGGGGCTCGCTAACTCCGCCCCTACATCGAAAAGCCGAGATTGAATCCACGGCACCAGCGTCTGCACCCGCTCTGGCGCGCCGTGAACCATGCCGAGCGCGGCGTTGGCCTCGTCGACCGCGCCAATCGCTTCGATCTGCTCGCTCGCCTTGGATACCCGGGCGCCTCCGAAGAGCCCGGTCTCTCCGCGATCGCCGGTCTTCGTATAGATTTTCACGTTCGGTGTGAGCGAAGGACCCGCCATGCAAATCGGGGCAAGGTTGCGGCCTTCGAGAACTTGCGCGGATTCATTGCGAGTCGCCAGAGCCACTCGAGGTTCATACGCTGGATCAGAACAGGTGCGCGTTTGGTCTTCCCGCTGAATACGTCGAAGGAGCCGCCGACGCCGATCGCCGCCTTCGCCCTGATCACGTCCAAGGTTCCGGCTATGAACTTCTCCTGGCGCGGGATGCCCATTGCCACAAACAGGATGTCGGGCCTCGCGGCGGCGACCTCCTCCGCCACGATCCGATCGTCTTCCGCGGGAAAGTATCCGTGCCGCGTTCCCACTATGTGGCACCCCGGATACCGAAGCCGCAAGCGCTCGGCCGCCATCTCCGCTACCCCCGGCGCGGCGCCGAGGATAAAGATCCGGTACCCCTTCTCCGCACTTCTCGCACAGAGCTGGTCGACAAGGTCGACGCCGCTGACCCGCCCCGCTACCGGTTTTCCAAGCCGCTTGGCGGCCCAAACCACGCCGAAGCTGTCGGGCGTAATCAGATCCGCTTTGGACAGCACTTCGCGGAACTCGGGATCGCTGAGTTGGGCATAAAGCCCGCTCGAATCGGCGGTGACGACAAAGTGAGGTTTGCCGCTGGCGATGAACCCTTCGATCCGGTCCATCGCGGCGTCCATAGTCACGCGATCTACCGGAATGCCGAGGATCGAGACGCTGTCGGGTGGCACGGACTGAACCCGCGTGGACATCAGGCAAGAGAATACCGGAGGCGCTTCAGCGTAGAATAGTGCCGAATGAGCACGGTGACGGCACGGACGGCCGCAAAGCTCCGACTTCGAATCAAGCGCCAGGACGGCCTCGAACAGCAACCCTATTTCGAAGACTTCGAGATCTCGTTCCGGGAGAAGATGAACGTGATCTCCGCCCTCATGGAGGTGCGGAAAAACCCGGTGACGACGGATGGCAAGACGGTCAAACCGCCTACATGGGAAGCTGCGTGTCTGGAGGAGGTTTGCGGTTCGTGCACGATGCTTGTCAACGGCATGGTCCGACAGTCATGTACGGCGCTCATCGAGTCGGTCGGCCGATTGGTGGGCGACACTTACCACGTCACCCTCGAGCCGATGCGCAAATTCCCGGTCACCCGGGACCTCATCGTCGACCGCACCGGCATGTTCGATAACCTCAAGAAGGTCAAGGCTTGGGTGCCGATCGACGGATCTTACGATCTGGGCCCTGCCGAGCCGCAAGACGACCATGTCCGCCAATTCCGCTATTCCCTCTCGCGGTGCATGAGCTGCGGCTGCTGCGTCGAAGCGTGCCCTCAGGTCAACGAGAAGACGAACTTCGTCGGCCCCGCCGCTATCGGCCAGGCGCTCCTTTTCAATCTTCACCCTGTCGGATCCACCCTCGCGTACGAGCGCCTTGAATTCCTCACCACCGAGGAAGGTATCTCCGGCTGCGGGAACGCCCAGAACTGCGTAAAGGTTTGCCCCAAGGGCGTTCCACTTACACGGGCCATTGCTCACCTCAACCGGGAGACCACGCTCTACCGAGCCAAGAAATGGCTGGGCTTCATCTAGTCGAGCAGGTTCGCGTTGGGCCGGTGACGGTTGGCGCGGGCTCGCTGGTCCTCATCGCCGGCCCGTGCCTTGCCGAATCGCTGGAACTGTGCCGCCGGGTCGCCGGGCACATGATTGAGGTGACCTCGCGCCTCGGCATGCCCTATGTCTTCAAAGCCAGCTTCGACAAAGCGAACCGCTCCGGGGCGAACGCAGCGCGAGGGGAAGGAATCGATGCGGGCCTAGCCATCCTCCGCTCGATCAAAGATGAGTTCGGGTTGCCGGTAACCACCGATGTTCACACGTCGGAGCAAGCGCACCTTGCCGCTCAAGTCGCCGACCTCCTACAGATCCCCGCGTTCCTGTGCAGGCAGACCGACCTGCTGGAGGCGTGTGCGGCCACGGGTAGGCCGGTAAACGTAAAGAAGGGCCAGTTCTTGGCGCCTTGGGACGCGAAGAACATTGTGGATAAGCTGCGCGCGGCCGGAGCTGTCGGCGCGATGCTCACCGAGCGAGGCACCACGTTTGGCTACAACGCGCTCGTCGTGGATATGCCCGGTTTGGAGACCATGCGGAGCTACGGCGTGCCGATCTGCTTCGACGCCACCCACTCCGCTCAGCGGCCAGGAGCGCTCGGGGCGTCAACGGGCGGCGCGCGGGGGACGATTCCGGCGATGTCGCGGGCTGCCGCCGCAGTGGGGATAGACGCGCTGTTCGTGGAGACCCACCCGGAGCCGAACAACGCCCTCTCGGATTCCACCACCCAATGGCCGCTGGCCGATATCGAGCCTCTCCTCGCTCGAGTCCTTGAAATCGATAGGGCTGCTCGTGCCTCAGCCTAGGCTCTGAAAGAGCCATGACCGGTTGATCGCCACCATGTCGGGGTGCCAGTCATGCCCCCAATCCAACTCGGTGAGCGCCTTGGGGCCAGGAAGCGCCTCGTAGATCGAGCGCACTGCATCCGGCCGACTAGCGGGATCCTTCAAGCCCAGCGTCACGTGTGTCGGGACGCGGCACCGCGTCGCCTGGTTCACCGTGTCGAAGTATCCGAGCGTGTTGAAGAGCCGCTCCTTGCCTAGCGGCGTGTTCTCCATGAAGTCGGCAAGCTCTTTGAGCGGGTACCGGTAGATCTCCTCTAGGAGGCGGCTCCGGATTCCACCCAGAAACGGCATGTCCGCGCACACAGCCCGAATCGACGGGCACTGCGCGCCGCACGAAATCGCCAGCCCCCCGCCTTGGCTCATCCCCATCGCCGCCAGTCGGTCTTCATCCGCCTCGAGCTGCGCCTGCAAGACTCGGACCGCGATGAAGCAGTCCTGCGCCATGCGCCGGAAGATCCAAGTTTGGGGGTCATCCGCGCCCTCGGCAAAGTAGCCGCGCTCGGGAACGTACTTCTCCTGATGGAAGGGGTCGTGACCAAAGAAATTGAAGCTCAGGCTCACCATCTCGTCGCGCGTTCCGTAAGCGTCCGGGAGCTTTGACTCGCGCCCGTACGGCGGGATCCACAGGAAGCCGGGATAGCGCCTGGCTTGGGGCGGGTAGGCGATCCACCCGTGAAGCGTTCGCCCTTCCATCCCTCGAAACGCCAGCGCCTCGACAACGAAGCCCGGCAGTTCGAAGGCGTTGTTAAGGCTGCGGTGAAACTCGAGGGGAACCGCATCTGCCTCGGCACGGGCCTCGGCCCAAAACTCGTCGAAGTCCTCGGGGACGTCGGGGAGGACGACGCTCATGCACCAAGTGCGCGAGAGAGGGATTCGACGTGCATGCCGGTCGTCATCAGCCAGGCGGTTGCGCGTTGAATCTCTTCGGTGGCGCCGTCAAGCTGGAGGCAGGCCCATCCGAAGTCCGCGTCGATGTTGGCCCGCTGAACCACGACCTTCACCTCGAACTCGCGGCAAAGCTGCCAAAGCCATGGCTTGGTACTCTGTTCGCCGGTCGCGGTGACATTAACTTGAACCTGGGGCATGCTTGCAGAGGATACCGGAGAGCACCGAACGTATAATCCAGTAGAGCGATGAGCGACCGCGTCCTGGTCTTCGATACCACCCTCCGCGACGGCGAGCAGAGCCCGGGAGTCCGGCTTTCCTACCCGGACAAGCTCGAGATCGGCCGCCAGCTCGTGGCCATAGGTGTCGATATCATCGAAGCCGGTTTTCCCATCAGCTCTCCCGGCGACTTCGAAAGCGTCAACGGACTCGCGAAGGATCTGAAGGACGTCACGATTTGCGGTCTTACCCGGGCGCGCGACAAGGACATCGAGGTCGCCGCGGAGGCGCTCAAGCCCGCTGCGCGCCGCCGCATTCACACGGGTCTTGGCGTCAGCGACAACCATCTCACCTTCAAGCTTCGAATGACGCGCGAGGCCGCCCTCGAGACGGGGGTCAGGGCGGTGAGGCTTGCGAAGCAGTTCACGGACGACGTCGAGTACTTCATGGAGGACTCCGGCCGCGCCGATCGCGACTACGTTTACAAGGTCGTTGAGGAGGTCATCAACGCGGGCGCCACGACCATCAACGTTCCCGATACCACGGGATTCACCTACCCCAACGAATACTTCCACCTCATCAAGGGGATCATCGATAACGTCCCCAACTCGGACAAGGCCGTCTTCAGCTGTCATTGCCACAACGACCTAGGCATGGCGACCGCGAATACCCTCGCCGGCGTCATGGCCGGCGCCCGGCAGGTGGAGGTCACCGTCAACGGAATTGGCGAGCGAGCCGGCAATACGGCCCTGGAGGAAGTTGCCGTAGCCCTGAAGGTTCGAAGCGAATTGTTCAAAGTCGAGACCAACATCGACACCACCGGCCTGCTCAACCTTTCCCGGCTCGTATCTCGACTCACTGGCATGGTGGTTCAGCGCAACAAAGCCGTCGTCGGTGCAAATGCGTATGCCCACTCTTCAGGGATCCATCAGGATGGCGTTCTCAAGGAGCGAAGCACCTATGAGATTATCGATCCTCACCTCGTGGGCGCTGAAAAGAGCGAGATCATACTCACCGCCCGAAGCGGTCGTCATGGGCTCAAGCACCGCCTCGCCGAACTCGGGTTCAACTTCACCGACGAGCGGTTCGAGCAGGTGTACAGCGACTTTCTCAAGATGGCTGACACGAAGAATGAGGTCGACGAGGACGACTTGCGGTTGCTGGTAAGTTGACGCTCCGAGACGCCTCATTCCCGGCTGACCTCGACCTCGTCCGGACGCTGTTTCGCGAGTACGCCGAAGAACTTGGTGTCGATCTCTGCTT
>DATGIR010000267.1:0-7064 GCA_035295605.1 Fimbriimonadaceae bacterium
CAGAAGTTGTGACCCATCACGACGCGCCCGTCCTTCGTCGCGCTTCCTGTGGCAACGAATGCGCTGCAGGCGAGCGGAGCCCGGCTGATGACCTCCGAGTGCCGCTGTTTCGCGTCGTAGACCGGCGCGTAGTAGTCGGCCAGCTCGATGTAAGAATTCAGAGCGAGGATGTCGAGCGTGCTAACCCGCACACCCTTGGTTTGCGCGCCTTCGGCAATTCCCGTGATTTCGGCCTGATACTCCGGGTCGAGCTTCTCCCAAAAGAGTGACTTCGAGACCGACTTGTACCACTCCCAGTCGTGGCCGGACTCGTGGCTGGCGGCGAACGCAAACGTCCGCACGGCGCTGTCGATCTCCTTCGCCGCCAACGCCCCGTGCTGGAACCCGACGTCGTGGGGAGAACCGCTCAGATGGAGCACGATCCAACCGCCCTTGTCCTCTCGGCTTGCCTCGGCAAGAATCGCCGTGGCATCCGCCGGCGTGGCAGCGTAGGCGTAGGCCAGGGAGAGTGCGGCGAGCAGCATGCTCCGATTCTGACAGGTGCGCCTCCCGAACGGAACCGGGGGCTCTGGTAGTCTACGTAGCGTGCGCACGCCAATCCGCGCCCTGTTCGGCGTCGCTGCCGTCCTCTCCGCGTGGGCCGCTCGAGCCGAAGATCCGTGGACCATCACCCAGGGCCGGGGACTGGTCTGGCAGGGCAACCCCTACGCACCCATAGGTCTCCGCGTCGACGGGACGCCTGGTGCGATCGAGAAGGCGGCTGCACTGGGTTTTCAGGATGTCCTGGTCGACCTTCCGGTCGGAGGAGGCGGATGGAGTGAGGCCTTTGGGGCGCTTCAGAAGCACAACCTCACGTTTCTTTTGAACCTGAACTCGCTCGCCAACTACGCCGACGGATACAGCATCGAGCCGGAAGGTTTTCGGGTCACGCAGTTCAAGGAGGGCGTGCCCATCGCGCTCAACATTCCCGGCGCTTCCTCGGCACTGGCCGTACTGGCCGCGTCGCGGGATGGCGAGGTGTTGAAAGTGGAGCGGGTTAAGACGCCGGGCGGGCGCGTCGAGCTCAATTGGCCGATGCCCAGCGAGAACGATGCGGTTCTTATCCTGTATCCCCGCATGCAAAGCGCCGACCTGCCCGACTACTTTGAGGGCTTCGACAAACAGCGGGACCGTCTTCTCCACTCCCTGGCCCTGCAGAAGACCACCACCGGCCTCCGCGGCATTGTGAATCCGTTCGGCACCGTCGTCAAGCTTCCGGCGCCGGATGCGCACTTCGTGCCAAGCAGCGTCTTCTTCCAAGTCGAGTTTGCGCGCTTCTTGGAGGCGAAGTACCGGTCGGTTGAGACCGCGGAGCAGAGCTGGTCCATGCGGTCTTCGGACATCGACACCTTCGAGCGACTGGCCACGCTCGTACCGCTCTGGTCCGACGCCAAGGGGCTCATGAACCTTTGGGACCCGGCGACCGACAAGCTTTATCCGGTCGATAGCCGCCGCTCGATGGTATGGGCCGATATCCAGGACGTGGTGAACGGCGCCGCGCGTCGGCGCGTGCGACGGCTGACCGATGCGATCCACGCGCTGGTGCAAGTTCCGGTGGTGCAGGAGTGGAGCGGCTGGGCCGTCCCGTACGAGGGCGGCGCGATGGTGGACGGAGTCGGAATGCAGACCCACGGCACCCAGCCGTCCGATCTGCTCGAGGGCGCCTCGCGCGCGGCCAGCACGGTGCTGCGATGGAAGAGTCCCGGTTGGTTGATCGCTACCCGCGTGGACTTAACCGACGCGAAGCCGGAAGCAGTCAACGGGGTGATAGAAGACCTCGTCTCGGTCGGCGCTCGCGGACTCTTCTTCCGAACCGACGACCCCGACGTCCAGAAGGCGATTGCCGCCGCCTCCGTTCGGATGCGGGCGAGCGGAATCCCGAACGACGTGGTCCACGCGTTCTACTTTCCTGAAGATGCGACGTATCCGGCCGAGCCGCAGCGGTTGCCAGGTGGCATCTGGTGGTTGCCGGCGCCGTTCAGCGGCAACCGAATCGAGCTTGGGGGCAAGGTGGAGGCCTACCGTTATAACGACGGGGCCGGGGATCGCTACGTGTACTGGGTTGCCCACGGCCAGCAGCCGGTCAGGCTGCTCATGGCTGATCCCAAGAGTGCCAAGGTCACGAGCATCGATGGCTCGAGCATTTCACCCCGCACAGCGAAGGGAGGCATCGACGTCATGCTGAGCACGACGCCGATCATCGTCAGCGATTCGGGCGACATTCCGATTCCCAACATTGCCAAGGATGAGCTGGCCGACCACTTTTCGAAGCTGGTGGTTATGGCGGGCGGCATGCACGTAGATGTGACCCAAGAGGCTTACACCTTCCAAAACGACGCGTCGGGGTTCGACCGGAGCCCGGGAGGCTCCTTCATGGCGATGCGGGAGCAGTACCTGCTCCTCTCCCGGAAGCTCTGCCGATATAGCTGGGTCGAGGGCGAATCGTTCGAATCCGGAACCCTTGGCGAGAGCGTCTTCTTCCCGGGCTGCAGCCGAAACGGGGCCTACCGAATGCAGACCAAGTTGGCGATGGCAGGTCAGCGGTACCGCGTGAACTACACCCTGCTTCCCCGCACGCAGGCCGATCAAGAGGTGTGGATCGCCGCCCGCATTCCGCCAGAGCTTCGTCCCGACATCCGGATCACGGTGGGCACGCAGGTCTTCGCGCTGCCGGACAAGCCCATCTGCCCCTACGGACTCGGTTTTGCGTGGTACCACCTCGGCACGACGAAGCTAGGGAGCGATCCCGTCACCGTCAGTGTGATCGTCGAAGGCGCGAACGGGTTCGAGATGGCGATCGACAACTTCCTGCTTACACCCGACAGCCAGTTCCTTCCGAACGGGGTGCAGATTCCGGATCCGATCGTATTCGATCAGCCTAAGACCCGGAAGTAGCCGGTTCCGGCGGCGGGGGCAGGAACGGATTCTTTCGCTCTTTGGCCGCCTCGAGCCAGAGTTCTTCGTTCTCGGCGTAGAGTTCCGGGGCCATCTTCACCAACCCGTAGAAGCACTCCTCGACGTCGATCCGCACCGCCCAGCCGGCATCGCCGTAGCTGTAGTGCCACCACTCGTCCCGGCAGTTCGAGAAACCCTGCTCGAGCATCGTTTCCACGAGAATCATCCGGTTGCGCTCGGCCTCGGGCGTGAGCCCGAGGGTGTAGGTTGGCGCGGTCCCGAAGCGGTTCGCGCTGGAAACTGTGTCGATCTGCTCGCCCTTGTCGTCGATGAGCCATACATCTAACGCGCCGCCCGTACAGTGGCCGGGCGGCGCCTTCTGATCGGTCGGCGCGACCCACCGGCAGACGGTTCGGCGCAAGGAGTTGTGGGTGCGGCCGGGGAATGCTTCCACCGCGCTCTTCCACATGAAGTCGTAGATTCGCTGTTGCCGCTCGATCGGCCGCCAGGCCTCCACCAGGCCAAAGTTGTATCCCGCCGGCAGTCGCCGCGCCGCCGCCTCCACCATGCGGGCAACCGTTTCGCGGCAGTAGGGGATCACCGCGGGACGAAACATGCGGACGCTTGGTGCGACCTCGCGAATATCCACCAGCGGTTCCCCGTTCTCGAGCTCTCGGATTCGGTTCAGCGCGCGGATCGGTTCGGGACGACCTTTGGTTCGATCCCACTTAAGCTTCGGCACGGTTCGGGGTTCCGGAAGGGGGGTGGTGCCGCCAGCCGGACTTGAACCGGCGACCCAAGCATTTTCAGTGCTTTGCTCTACCAACTGAGCTACAGCGGCACGCGGTGGCGCGGATGACGGGACTTGAACCCGCGGCCTCCGGCGTGACAGGCCGGCGCTCTAACCACTGAGCTACACCCGCGAACGGACAAGAAGTATGGCAGGTTCGAAGGGGGATTGCAAGGACGCTAGATCAGCAGCTTCTCGGCGGTGGTCCGATTGAGGAGAAGCCAATACATCGCCAATTGGAGCACCATCTCCGAATACTCGCTCGGATCCGTGGGCTTGCGGATGTAGCTATTGGCGCCGGAGGCATAGCACGCCTGTATTTGGGCGTCGTCCTCCGAGCTCGTGAGGACGACCACGGGAATCTGCTTGGTCGTCTCAGACTCGCGAATTCTGCGCAAGACTTCCAATCCGCTGAGCTTGGGAAGATGGAGGTCCAGAACCACGACGGCCGGCTTTTCGCGAGTGTCCCGCCCTTCATACTTGCCGGCGCCGAACAGGTAATCGATGGCCTCTTGGCCGTCGCACGCGACAACAACCTCGTTCATGATGTTGTTCCGGCGCAACGCGCGCAACGTCAACCGCTCGTCATCGACATCATCTTCGATGAGCAGGATCAGCTTGTTGTCGTTAGCCGCACTCATGTTGTAGTCGTTGTTCCCTCCGTGGGCGCGCTTTTACTAGCAGTTATGCTGCCATTGTAGCCGGGTTGCCGATTGGTGATGCCGAGGGCCCAGGGCGTATTCTTATTGCCGCCGATGCCCACCGCCACTTCTCACGCCGAACACTCCCAGCTGATCGAATCTCGAGGACTACCAGGCCAGATGCCCCGACCGATCGTCGTCACGATGTTTGGCGCCGGCAGCTTCTTCACTGGCGCCATCTTGAAGGACGTCGTTCTGGTCCCGAATAATTCGGGCGGCGAACTCCGATTGATCGACATCGACGTCGACCGCCTCGAGCTCAGTCGCAAGATGATGGAGCGGATCATCGCGGAGGCGCCGGGCGGGGAGCGGTGGCGGATCAAGGCTTCGACAGATCGACGCGAGCTGCTACCGGGCACCGACTTCATCGTGAATGCGATCGAAGTGAGCGGAGTCGGCTGCGTGCGCTTCGACAACGATATTCCGCTCGAGTTCGGGGTCTCGCAGAACATCGGCGATACGATCGGTCCCGGCGGCCTCTTCAAGGGGCTGCGCACGCTCCCGGTTTGGATTCAGATTCTGCAGGACGCCGAGGCGCTCTGCCCGCACGCAGTGGTCCTCAACTACACCAACCCGATGAACATGATGTGCCTTGCCGCAGCCAGGACGAGCAAGATGCAGCACGTAGGGCTTTGCCACTCGGTACAGGGCACGTCGCGGATGCTCGCCGGCTACGCGGGTGTTGAGTACGACGATATGAAGTGGGAGTGCGCCGGAATCAACCACCTCGCCTGGTTCACGAAGCTGGAGGGGCCGGACGAAGCGGACCTCTATCCCAAGCTTAAGGCCCTCGCCACTGACCGTGAAGGTGAGTTCGCAAAGGCTGAACCGGTGCGGACGGACATGATGCTCCATTTCGGGGCGTTCATCACCGAATCGAGCGGTCACTTGAGCGAATACCTTCCCTACTACCGCAAGCGGAAGGACCTGCTGGCGAAGTACACCGACACAGGCTACAGGGGGGAGGAGAGCTTCTATGCCAACAATTGGCCGACGTGGCGGGATCGGCAGGACGAAAACCGGCGGCGGCTGATCTCGGGAGAGGATCCCGTGAAGCTGGAGCGCACGTTCGAGTACGGCGCTTGGATCATCGAGGCGATCGAGAAGAATGTGCCCTACGTGATCCACGGGAACGTGGCGAACACCGGTCTGATCGACAATTTGCCTCAGGACGGGTGCGTGGAGGTTGCGTGCCTGGTCGACCGCAACGGGATCCAACCCACTCGGTTTGGTCGGCTGCCCAGGCAGATGGCGGCGATATGCGACTCGAACATGCGAATGTTCGATTTGGCAGTCGAGGCGGCGATCCACAAGTCGAAGGAGTTGGCGGTGCT
The DNA here is from genome assembly GCA_035295605.1 of Fimbriimonadaceae bacterium. Taxonomy (GTDB): domain Bacteria; phylum Armatimonadota; class Fimbriimonadia; order Fimbriimonadales; family Fimbriimonadaceae; genus DAIDHV01. Next base: position 5,760 of record DATGIR010000267.1, read on the forward strand.
GGCGCTGATGCTGGACCCGTTGTGCTCCGCGGTGTGTTCGCCGGCCGAGATCAAGGCGATGACGCTGAAGCTGTTCGACGCTGAGGCGGAGTTCCTGCCGGGCTACGTCTAGTAGGGTCGTAGGGTTGTAGGGTTGTAGGGTTGTAGGGTTGTAGGGTGGTAGGGGCGTAGGGTTGTGGGCGCCGGATGGTTCGTACCGGCGCTGCTAGCATAAGTCGTGACGAGTGACGAGCTCCTCCACCGGCGAAACCGGCAACAGCGTTCACGAGCCGTGCTGGGTGTGGTGGCGCTATTCGTGGGTGAGTTTGCGAGTGTCTTCGCGACAGAGCGGCTTGGGTTGCCCGTGCATTGGGCGACCGTCATTCTGATCGCCATCTGCGGGACGAGCATGGTACTCATGCCCCTCTTAGTCGCGGGGGCCGAGCGCTGGCTTAACGGCGCCCGGCGCCGTGAGGACCTGGAGGGCCGTGCGAACGCGTTCGCCGAAAGCCTTCACGAGAGGTGGTGTCCACGGGTTGCCGTTTGGTCGTCACCCGAGACCGGATATGAAGGTTCGTACCACGTTTGGGTCGGGAACGAGGTTCATGTTTTCTTACGGAGCGACGTCGACTCCATGCCGGAATCGGCCCGCGACTTTGCGCTAGCCAGGACCGTCGATTCCGCAATATCCTCAAGGCGGAGGGGCTTGCGGCTGATCGTCCCTGACTGGCACCTCCTCGTGGGATTGGCCGCCGTACTTCTCTCCGCGGCGCTCGGGGAATGGGTGATTCTCGGATCCTGCCTGGCGATTCTCGTTCCGATGTTTTGCTACATGCTCGTCACGTTCTGGGCATCGAAGCGCTCCAGTGCTTGGTGGCCGGACAAGAGACAATTGGCCGTCGATCGCCGAGCGGTGTGGGCAACGGGTGGAATGGCGGGGGCCCGAGCCTGGTACACCGAACGGGTTGGCAAGACAGAGGGACATGCGCGGGAGATGTATCTGGCGATGCTCACCGAGTTGGAACACTCCGAGCGCTAGTTGATTGACCCGGGCGCCCCAAGCGGAATTCACGCGTTTGGCTCTATTCGTCCAACAGCTTCCTGAGTGCGCCGCCCTGCTGGTCGCCGTCTAGGAGAAAGCAGTCGTGGCCCCAGGGCAGGTCGATTTCGACATACGTCGAGGTGCAGCCGGCTTCCTGGGCCATTCGGTGGAGCTCGGCGGATTGGTGGCTCGGGTAGATCCAGTCGCTCGTGAAGCTCGTAAAGAGGAATTCGGCCCTGGCTTTCTCCAGCGATTTCAGCTCGTAGTAGTCGATCGCGCGGGTC
>DATGIR010000268.1:0-3131 GCA_035295605.1 Fimbriimonadaceae bacterium
TAGGTGACCACGATCCGCACCACTTTCGCCGGCATCGGCTTCTCCTCGAGCTTCAGGGTCTTGATGATCAACGGGTAGTTGTCGACGGCGACCTTTTGGTACGTCTTCGCAAGCTCCTCGAGCTTGTTCCGCGTCTCGTCATCAACCACGAACGGCTTGTCTGGCCCGGAAATGAAAGGACCGATATGATTGTCGACCGGCTTATCCGATTTTGGCGGTAGCCGGACCGTTGATAGGACCTCGGGGACCGCGATATCCGCGGCGTGGTGAATGAGGCCAAGGTAGCCGACGAGAAGCGCCGGAAGGAGCATGCCCGGAGTATACGCGCGGCTACTTGACGGCGGCCGGAACCTTTTTGGTCGCCGGATACGCCTCGAGCCCCGCTCGCAGGCACCGCATGGCGCTGATGAGCTTCTCCTCCTCGAGCACATAAGCGATGCGAACCTCGTCCATCCCGAGGCCGGGCGTGAGGTAGAAGCCGCTTGCCGGCGCCATCATCACCGTCTCGCCCTCGAGGTTGAAGTCGTTGAGCAGGAACTTGCAGAACTCCTCCGCGTCGGGGACCGGAAGCCGGGCGATGGCGTAAAAAGCGCCGTTCACGTTCGGCGCGAGAACTCCCGGAATCGCCCGCAACTCCCTGAGGAGCACGTCGCGCCGTCGCATGTATTCGGAGCGAACACCCGTGAAGTATTCAAGCGGCGTCTCCCGCAGCGCGCGCTCCACACCGACTTGCTCCAGCGTCGGGCTACAAAGCCGAGCCTGCGCGAGCTTGTTGACTCCCTCCATCACGCCCTTGTTCTTGCTGACGAAGAATCCGATCCGCGCTCCGCAGGCCGAAAATCGCTTCGAAACCGAGTCCAGCATCACGGCATGGTCTTCCATCCCGGGAAGGTTCAGGACGGAGACGAGCGGCGTATCCGTGTAGTTGAAGTCGCGATAGACCTCGTCGCCGATCAGGAAGAGGTTGTGCCGCTTGGCAAGCGCCGCGAGTGCCGCCAGCTCGGCAGGCGAGAAACTGGTGCCTGTCGGGTTGCTCGGATTGCAGACAAGGATCGCCCGGGTTCGAGGAGTGATCCGTTTCGCGATCTCATCCGCGCTGGGAAGAGCGAAGCCACTCTCGATCGTGGTCGTGAGCGCTACGAGGTTGACGCCGGCCTCGATTGCCATCGCCGAGTAGTTTGCGTAGTAGGGCTCGACGACGATGACCTCGTCGCCGGGGTCGCAAAGCACCATGAACGCCCACAGGCAGGCTTCCGAGCCGCCGGTGGAAATGACCATGTCCGCAGACTCGACGGGGAAGCCGCGGCGCTGGTAGTCGGCGATGGCGGTCTCCCGCAGCTTCGGAACGCCGGGCGAGGGGCTGTAGGCCAGCGTGGGAAGCATTCCGTCCCGAATCCCGTCCCAGAAGGCATCGGGCGTCCGAACGTCCGGCTGCCCGATGTTCAGGTAGTGGACGTGGACCCCGCGCTTCTCCGCCGCCACGGCGAGCGGAACGAGCCGCCGGATCGGCGAGGAGGGCATCTCGCCGGCGCGATGGGAGGCCTTCGGCATATCTCGAGTCAGTTTAACCGAGGCTTCCGGCGCGGAGCCCCGGCGTACCGTCACACTATTCCAAGCCTATGCACGCACAGTCCCAACGTGTCGCCGTGATCATGGCCGGGGGCTCCGGCGAGCGTTTTTGGCCGCTTTCGCGAGCGGATCGCCCCAAGCAGCTCCTTCGCCTCAGCAGCCCGACGGCCACGATGCTGGAGGAGGCGGTCGAGCGAATTTCCCCGCTTTGCGGTCCCGGCGGCGTCTATGTGTCGACGTCAACCTTTCTCGGCGATGTCATGGTCCGCGCCGGAGTAGTGCCCGAGAACCGCGTGCTCGCCGAGCCCCTCAAGCGAAATACCCTGGGTGCGTTGGTCTGGTCGGTCGCGGCCCTAATCGCCGAGGGCCGTCCGCTCGACACTGGGGTCGCCATTCTGACCGCCGACCACAAAATTGCCTCCGCGGAGGCGTTTCGGGAGTGCGTTTGGGACGCGCTCGACGTCGCCGAACAAGAAGGCGGGCTCGTAACGATCGGAATTCGCCCCGACCGTCCCGAAACGGGCTACGGTTACATCGAGGCGGACTTGGCTTCCTCCCGCGGAGCCGGATTCGTAGCCAAGGGTTTCCGGGAGAAGCCCGACCTCGAAACCGCGAGGGACTTCCTTGCCGCCGGCTCCTTCCTCTGGAACTCCGGCATGTTCTTTTTCACCCTGGCCGGATTTCGTGAAGCCCTCTCCGAAACCCAGCCGGAGGCGAGCATGGCGCTCGAGGGAATCGTCGAAGCGCTGAGAGCCGATGACCGCGCCACTGCGAGCCGGCAGTTTGAACGGCTCCCGAACCTATCGATCGATTATGCGGTCATGGAGCGCGCCTCCAAGGTGAGCGTCGTACCTTCCCGCTTCGAGTGGGACGATTTGGGCGCTTGGGATGCGCTCGAACGCTCGATGCCCTTGGACCGCGCGGGCAATGTGTGCGAAGGCGAGGCGCTTATCGTCGACACGCACGGAAGCATTGTCTACAACGACGTCGCGGGAAAGACCGTTGCCGTGCTCGGAATGGAGGACGTGATCGTCGTGAACACGCCGGACGCGGTTTTGGTCTGCCCGAAGTCCGCAGCCCAGAGGGTGAAGGAAATTGTTACTAAATTGCAAGACCAGCTATCCGGGCGTTAATCCGGGTTCGCGCGGGCCGCAAAGTGATCCAAACGGCGAAAGCGGCTGCCCAAGCGCGTTATTTTGCTTGGAACCTGGGCGATCTTTTCTTATACTAAAGAGTCGCGTGGGTGCGTCTCCACGTTTTTACTTCTGGAGGAAGGGTTGATTCGATTTGCTCTGATACTCGCCGTCATCGCGGCAGCGCTAAGCGCGAATGCGACGCTCCATTTGCCGGGAACCCATAGGTCCAAGGTCCCAGGGGTTCCAGCTGATCTGCGGGACGTTGTCATCCCAAACCAGATCCGGATCAAGTTCACACCGGCCGACGCGGCACAGATCGCCGCCGGTCGGCCGGTCGGGAACCTTGGCCACACGGTGCTGAACGGCGGCGCCAGCAGCATTGCGGACCTAACCTTCATCAGCCGCATCGCGCACACGGGTTGGACG
>DATGIR010000269.1:0-7890 GCA_035295605.1 Fimbriimonadaceae bacterium
ACGTGCATCCATCTTGCTCCACTCGTGAAAAGGCACCTGTCAAGAATGTCTTGTCACAACTGTCAAGGATGTCCTGTCATAGAACAGGAGGGGGGAGAGACCTGGCGCCCTCCCTTCGCGTCGCTTCGCTCGGCTAGTCCCCCCGGCGGGGGGACAGATTGTGGGCGACGCACGGGGCGTCGGCTACGTGCCCCCGAGACAGCTTCTGAGCACCCGCGCCGCCTCCTCGAACTCCTCCGCCGAATTCAAGACATCCGGACAAAGCCGGATGAACTGGCCCCGCGAGTCGACCGTCAGTCCCCGCGCCGCCGCCCGCTCGCACACCGCCTTCGCCCCCTCGCACGGAACCAAACTGAAAGCGCCGTACCCCAAAGGCTCCGAGGGCTCGAACACCGGAACCCCCGCCGAGCGCAGCGCCTCCCGAAGCCGCGCCTGCCGCTCCAGGCTGTAGGCTCGCAGCCGGTCCACGCCCACCTCGAGCGTGAACTCCAACCCGCTCCGCGCCTGGTAGGTCGCAACCACCGGCGGCGTCGACTCCGCCCAACCCCCGATCCCCGCCTGCCGCGAAATCGCTTCGCCCCGGCGGTAGTCGAACGTCTCCGCCTTCGCAAACCAGCCCGTATCCAACGTCGCGCGCCCGGTCCCGACCACCTCAGGCGACACGTACAGCCACGCCGCCCCCGGCCCCCCGCGCGTGTACTTGTAGCTTCCCCCAACCGCGAAGTCCACCCCCAGCCCGGCTAAATCCAAAGGCAGCGCCCCCGCCGCGTGATACACGTCCAGCAGCAACAGCGCCCCCGCCCGGCGGCACGCCCCCGTAAGCTCTGCTACCCCAGAGAGCACCTGCCCGGTGCCGAAGGTGACTAGCGAGACCACCACCAAGTCCACACCCGCCCGGACCCGCTCCAGCACGCGCGAGGTATCCACCAGGGGAACCTCGCCCGAGCGGCACGATTCCACCCACTCCACCGCCGCCCGCCCCGCCCCCTCATAGGCCCGCAAAATGAAGTCGAGGCTGTCGAACTCCGCGTCCGTCGTCACAACCCGAATCGCCCGATCCACCGGGAACGAGTTCAGAACCGACCGTAGCGCCTGCCCCGCCGAAGCCCGCTGCGTCACCGTACCCGGCGCGGCCCCCACCAGCCGCTCGATCCCAGCCGTAAACCGCGTCTGCTCGCGTTGCCAAACCGACCAAACCTCGTCCATCCGCTGGTACCACGTGGCCGCGAATTCGGCGAGATCCTCGCCCATCCGGTCCAGCGGCCGCCCCAACGAATGGTTCGCCAAATAGACGCCCGGGCGCATAAGCGTCCGCGAGAACCGGGGCCACACGTGTTCGCGCAGCCCGGCCTCCGTCAGCGGCCCCGCGGGCAGACTCACGCGCCGATCTCCGTCCGTACGTCCCACAGCTCGGGGAACAGCCGAACGTCCAACCCCTTCCGCAAAAACGCCGCCCCGGAGCTGCCCCCCGTGCCCCGCTTGAAACCGATGATCCGCTCGACGATCGTGACGTGCCGCACCCGCCACAGGATCTGCTGCTCCTCCACGTCGAGCAGCTTTTCGAACAGCTCGTACTCCGCCCAGTGGTCGCGCGGCGAATCGTAAACCTGCTTGAGCACCGGGATCAGCCCCGGATTCGGCACGTACGGGCCGCTCCAATCCCGCTCCACGCACGCCTCCGGAACCGCGAAGCCCCGCCGCCGCAGGTACCGCAGCGTCTCGTCGTAAACCGACGGGCGGTTCAAAATCCCCTCCAAAAACGCGTGCAGTTCGGGCTTGTGCTGAAACACCCGGATCATCGCCGCGTCCTTGTTGCCGAACAGGAACTCGATCGCCCGGTACTGGTGCGACTGCAAGCCGCTTGCGGGGCCCAGCACGTTCCGGAACTGCGCGTACTCGCTGGGGGTGAGGGTCTCCAGCACCGCCCACTGCTCGAACAGAATCCGCTGCACCTGCTTCACCCGGGAAAGGATCTTAAATGCAGGTTCGATGGCGTCTTCCTTAACAAATTCGATGGCCGCTTGAAGCTCGTGGATCAACAGCTTCATCCACAGCTCCGCGGTCTGGTGCTGGATGATGAAGAGCAGCTCGTCGTGGTGCGGCGGCGACGACCGGGTGGCCTGCGCGCTCAGCAGCGTATCGAGCGAGAGGTAGCCCGAGTAGTCGAGCTTCTTGCCGAGATCGGTCTCGATCGACTTCTCGAAGCGGTCCACGGCTATCCTCGGGGCGCCAGCTTGTCGATCTCCGCCAGCTCCTTCTCGGTGAAGCTCAGGTTCTTCAGGCTCGCCACGTTCTCCTTGATTTGGGCCAGGCTCGAGGCGCCGATCAGCGCGCTCGTCACCTCCGGCATCCGCAGCACCCACGCCAGCGACATCTGGGCCAGCGTCTGCCCGCGCTTCTTGGCGATCTCGTTGAGCTTCTTCGCGGTTTCGACCCGATGCTCCTTGATGCTCCGCTCGAGCCACTCCTTGCCCCATCGCTCGGCGGCCCGGCTGCCCTTAGGCGCCTTGCCGGAAAAGTACTTGTCGGTGAGCTGCCCCGAGGCGAGCGGGCAGAACGGGATGATTCCGATTCCCAGCTTCCCGCAGTGCGGCACGAGGTCCGCCTCGATGCCCCGGCCGAAGATGTTGTAGTACGGTTGGTGGATCGTGATCGGCGCCCAGCCCCGCTCCCTAGTCAACGCGGCCGACCCCTGGGTGGCGACCCCCGAGTAGCTGCTGATCCCCGCGTAGAGCGCCTTGCCCTGCTGCACCAGCGTGTTGAGCGCCCCGATCGTCTCTTCCAGCGGGGTTTCGGGATCGAACCGGTGCGAGTAGAAGATGTCGAAGTATTCGAGCCCCATTCGCTTGAGCGACGCGTCGCACGAGGCGATGAGATACTTGCGCGAGCCCCACTCGCCGTACGGGCCGGGCCACATGTAGTAGCCGGCCTTGCTGGAGAGGATCAGCTCGTCGCGCGGCATCTCCTTGATGATCTTGCCGCACACGATTTCCGCGTTCCCAGGTGGCGTGCCGTAGTTATTGGCGAGGTCGAAGTGGGTTATCCCCAGGTCGAACGCCCCGAACAGGCACTCCCTTGCCACGTCCGCGCCCTTGTAGCCGCCGTAGGTCTCCCACGCGCCGAGCGAAATCGCGGGAAGCTTGAGCCCGCTCGCCCCGCACCGCCGGTAGACCATCGAGTCGTATCGCTTGTCGGAAAAGGAGGGGGCGGCGGAACCCTTGGCCATGCGCCCAAGGCTACCTCTGTCCCTCCCGCCGAGCCTCTGTCCCCCCGCCGGTAGGGACTAGCTCGCCCATAGCAAGCGAAGGGAAGGCGTGCACCGCTCGATAGTCGCGTAGTCGAAGCCCTGTGCGTCGTCCGGAATCTCCCCCTAAACTTCCTTGCATAACCCCGCCCGGCCCGCACATACTCCGTCTGAGGAAGGATGAAGTTCAAACTCTCGATCTGTCTCGCCGTCGTCGCCTTACTGGCGGCCCCGAGTTCGTTCGCCGCCCAGAGGGACGCCGCGCGAAAGAGCCCCGCCCGACCGCAAGCGAACAACAAGCGACCCCAATACCGGGCCTACATGGCGGTCACGGGTCAGCGCCAGGGCAAGTTCAGGGGCGGCGGACGGTCGAAGAACGGGCTGATCCCCGTCATCCGGGTCGTTCAGAATGCCGGCGGCAGCGGAATCGATCACGCCACCGGGCAACCTAACGGCAAGCGAGGCCGTTCCAGTGTCCAAATCGTGTTCGATGCCGTGGACGGGAACGAGTTCGACACCGCGTACAAGACCCACGAGGTTCTCACGTCGGTTGAAATCAGCTTTTTCCGACCTAACCAGGCCGGCAAGATGTCCATCTTGCGAACGGTGACGCTGACAAACGCGACGATCAAATCGCTTCAAGTGGTCACAAAGGGTCGTGGTCGAGGCGGGGCCCAGGGCAAGACGACCGCCTCGTTCGACTACCAGTCGATCAAGAATCGGAAAGGTGGCGGAAAGACGCCGCCCGACGACTGGATGAACTAGCCCCGGTCTGGAATCTGCCCTCTTTCCCGAACCGTGCGACGGCTCCGCGACCCGTGTCCGGACGACGCACGGGGCGCCGCACTGGCTGAAGCCGGCGGCACACAAATCGTCCGGACGCGGTTCGCGAAATCAATAATATTGAGCCATTAGCCCCATAGTTATTGAATTTCTAAACATATCCTCGCGCATAATTGCGAAAAACACGAGAAACAGAATCATTAGGCGCCGCGTGTCCGAATGCGGCGCCGCCATTCGTTAAGGGATCAGCGCTCGGGAACTTATTGACACCCGAATCGGAAGAATGACAACATGTGTGAAAAGTATGAAAACTCCCGCAGGAGGGAAATGCATGATAAGTGAGGAGATGTTCTACGGAGCCGCGACCATCGGCGAGCGCGGACAAATCGTCATCCCCGCCGAAGCCCGCAACGAGCTCGGCTTCCACCCCGGCGACAAGCTGCTCGTCATGCGACACCCGGTCCACACCGGCCTCATGATCTTCAAGCTTGACGGCGTCCGGGCCTTCCTCGACGAGTTCTATGGCCAACTGCAGAAGGCGGAGGCCGCAATCGCCGCCAGCGAACACGTATCTGGAGAGAGCCAGTGAGCCCGTTCCTATTTGCAACTTCCTTGTTTGTCGCTCAGGCCGGCCCCCAAACGCTCACCCTCGAGGACGCCCTCAACCTCGCCGACCGGAACGCCTTCGCAATCCTCATCCAGCAGGCCGCCGTCGAGAAGCAGCGCCAGGCCGTCAACCAGACCAACGGCACCCTCGGCCCGACGTTCAGCGTTGGCAGCGTCTACACGCGCAACGACAGCCAGGCGACCGTCAACTTCAACGGGAACACCGTCATCGTATCTCCCCTCCAAACCGCTACCGCTACCGCGACGGTTACCCTCCCCATCGACATCTCCGGCAACATGCACCGGCTCCTCCGCGCTTCCAAGGCCAGCCTCCTCGCCCAGCGCGAAACCCTCGAGGCGAGTCGAAACGACACCCGCCGGTCGGTCAAAACCGCCTACCTCGCCGTCCTCCGGGCCGAGAGCCAGGCAAAGGTCGCCCAGGAGGCGATCGCCAACGAAACCGAGCGCGTGCGCACCACCCAAGCCCAGTTCGAGCACGGCACGGCCGCAAAAATCGACGTGCTGACCGCCCAAACCCAGCTCTCCCAGTCCAAAAGCGACCTGATCACCGCCCAAAACGCGATCTCCGTGAACAAGGCCGCCCTCAACAGCGCCCTCGCCCGCCCGATCAAGACCCCGGTCGACGTGGTCGACCAGGAGCTCTCCACGCCGCCTAACGGCGACGAAGACGCCCTCGACGGGATCGCCCAGAACCAGCGGCCGGAAGCCCTCGCCCTCCTCAAAACCCGCGAGGCCCTCGCCCAGATCCGCCGCGCCACCGAGCAAGGGCTCATGCCCACCCTCGGCCTCGGCGTCACCTATCAGCGCAACATCGATGCCCAGGGCTTCGGCGCCCGCTCCGGCGTCGGCGTCGGCACCCTCACCCTCAACTGGCCGCTTTACGATTCCGGCCAAACCCGGGCCAAGGTCAAGGAGGCCCGGCAGGACGAGGAGACCGCGCGGCTCCAGTACGAGCAGCTCCTCAACGGCATCTCCCTGGACGTCCGGCAATCCTTCGCCAACCTGATGAATGCCAAGGCGAAGCTCGACCTCGCGACCGACCAGGTCGCCTCCGCCAAGGAGGCCCTCCGCCTCGCAAAGCTCAAGCTGGACCAGGGCGAAGGCATCTATCTCGAAGTGCTCAACGCTCAAACGAGCTTGACCCAGGCGGAACAGGGCCAGGTGAGCGCCCGTTACGACTACTTGCAGGCATTGGCCGACTTGCAGCACGCGGTTGGCAGCGATACGTTCGGCGGAGGCTCGAAGTGAAACAAACCATCTATCTGTTGCTGCTCGCGCTGCTCGCGGTCGGGTGCGTCGACCGGGAGAAGCAGGCCCAAGCCAAGGTCACCGAAGCCCTCGTGCTCGACAAAACCGTTCACGTCGAGCTCGCCGCCGCCAAGACCAAGACCCTGTCCCAAACCCTCGACATCACCGGCAACCTCACCACCGCCGATGACGTGCAGATCGGCGCCAAGCAATCCGGCCGGATCGTGTCCGTCTTCGTCAAGGACGGCGACGCCGTCTCCGCCGGCCAGGTCATCGCCGAGCAGGACACCACCCAATTGCGCGAGCAAGTTCGCCAGGCGCTGGCCCAACTCTCCGGCGCTCGCGCCGCCCTTTCCCAGGCGCAGTCCAACAAGGCGTATGGCCCCGCCCGCTCCTCCGCCGCCGTCCGCCAGGCCCAGGCCGCCGTCCGCTCCGCCCAGGCCGCCCTCGCCAAGTCTCAGGCCGGCGCGCGGCCCGAAGAACGCGCCCAAACCAAGGCGAACCTCGAAGCCGCCAAGGCCAACCTCGACGTCGCCAAGCGCGACCTCGACCGGAAGAAGGCCCTCGCCGACGAGGGCGCCATCGCCCGCACCGCCGTCGACGCGGCGGAGAACACCTTCACAGCCGCCAGCCAGGCCTACACCAACGCCTTGCAGGCCGAGCTCGAAACGGAGCGCGGCAACCGGCAGGAGGATATCGACGTCGCCCGCGAAGCTGTGCGACAGGCCCAGGAGCAGCTCTCCACCGCGCGGACCACCCAAAAGCTCGACATCACCCTCGATCAGGCCGTCCAAAGCGCTCAAGCCCAGGTCGCCGCCGATCAGGCCTCCCTCGACCTCGCCCGCTCGAACCTCGCCGACGCCACCATTCGGGCGCCGTTCTCGGGCCGAATCTCCGGCAACCCTGCCCAGTCCGGCACCGTGGTAAGCCCCGGCAGCCCCGTCGCCCACCTCGTCGGCGGCTCCGGCGCCTACTTCGAGGGGCAAGTGCCGGAGGACATGGTGAAGTACGCCAAGCCCGGCCAGCGCGTCGACGTTCGCATCGAGGCCGCCGGCAACGGCTCGTTCTCCGGCATGATCGCCGCCGTCAACCCCCTCGGCAACCAGATCGGCCGTTTCTTCCTCGTCCGGATCACCCTGCAGGGCAACCTCGCCGGGCTCAAGACGAACATGTTCGTGCACGGCATTCTCCCCATCCACACCGTTAGCAATGCGACGGTGGTGCCCACCAGCGCCATCGTTCTCGCCGACCACACCTCCTACGTCTTCACCGTGGAGAGCAAGAAAGCCAAACGGGTCGCGGTGGTCCCCGGCCTCCAAGTGGGCGAGGAGCAGCAGATCAACGGCCTGCCCAGCGGAACCCTCGTCGTCGTGAAGGGCCAGGCCTCCCTCACCGACGGCGCTCCCGTCGAGGTGGACAAACAGGCGGATGCCCCCAAAACCTCTGATTCGGTGATGAAATGAACCTAACCCGCACCGCGATCACGCGGCCCGTGTTCGTTCTCATGCTCGTGCTGGCCGCGATCGTTCTCGGCCTGCTGAGCTACTCCGGGATGCGGAAGGAGCAAAACCCGGACGTCGAGTTCGGCGTCGTGACCATCGCCACCAGCTATCCCGGCGCCAACCCGGACGACGTCAACACCCTCGTCTCCCGAAAGATCGAGGAGGCGGTTTCCGGCGTCAACGGCCTTCGCGAGGTGACCTCGAACTCCCAGGAAGGGCTCTCCGTCGTCGTCGCCAACTTCAACCTCGATCAGAACATCGACGCCGCCGTTAACGACGTGCGCTCCAAGGTCGACGGCATTCTGGCCCAGCTTCCCAAAGAGGTCGAAAAGCCGACGATCTCCAAGCTCAACACCTCGGCGATGCCTGTGCTCTACATGGGCTTTACCGCCAAGAACCTGAACAGCCAGCAGCTTCGCGACCTCATCGACGACAAGCTCAAGGACCGCTTCGCCCAGATCAGCGGCGTCGCCGAAGTCGACGTGC
>DATGIR010000270.1:0-22834 GCA_035295605.1 Fimbriimonadaceae bacterium
CCAGCCACCCTGCGAACATCAAGGTGCCGAAGCCGGGAATGAACATCATCGCCGACCCGAAGAAGAGGCCCCAGATAGAACCCCAGAACGCCCCCAATTTGCCCCACGAGAGCATTCGGTCCCCAGTGTTGATAAAACCGACCGGCTGCTCCTGCGTGGAGTAGTTCTGACCGACGATGCTGAGGTTTTGAAGGTCGTAACCCGAGCTGCTGAGCTTCTTGATCGCCGCCTCGGCGTTCTCGTGGGTTTCGTACACGGCTACTGTGTGATCTGTAAATGCATGCATGTTGGTAATAGCCTTGCCGATTAGGGGCATGCGAAACCAGTCCCGCACTTTGTGTCTAAGTATTGGTGGACATCATCGGCTTTACATGAAAGCGAAGACATTCGAATTCGTGTCCCTCATTACACACTTGCGATAGGTGAACTTCCTCAACCGGCACCTCAAGCCGTCGAATGATGGCTGGCGATCCCGGGTTGGCGCCTCGACTAGGTACTACCTGGCGCTCCTCTTCGCGTGGATCAAGAGCTAGCACCGGTAGTCCAAGCCGAAGGAGTCCGCGAACTCCTTGGGCAAATCGCGTCACTACGAGTCGAGATGGAGCGTCTCAACGCCAATCTCGAACGCGACGTACGTTCGCGGGGCAGTTGGAAGATAGCCCTTCGCAACGGCATCGTCGGCGCCATCGGAGGACTCATCGCATCCTCGGTGCTAATCGCCATCTTGGTGCACTTCTCGAAGCCCCTACAGCAGATTTCCGAGCTGAGGCCGACGCTGGAGCGGTTGGCTCAACAGCAGTCAGGGCGGGCGCGGTGATGGTTGCCGGCGGGGTTAACCACGCTGGGGCCAAAGCGGCTGACGAAACAGCGGTAGCCGGCCTCGGACCGGGCCCCGGCTAGTTGTAGTTCGCAGCGTCAAGTTCGTCATCAACCGATCCAGCAAATCAGGATTTGGTGCTCACATCCGCGACTCAACTGGAATCTAGTTTGTCCCCGGTTTTCGGGACACGCAAGTGTTGACTTGTGCGGGCCAGGTAGTGGTCGTAATCTCATGGTGTCATGTTGTGGACGGTCGCTGTAATTCTCGTCGTATTGTGGCTCTTCGGTTTGGTGACTGCCACAGGCGGACAGCTCATCCACCTTCTTCTTGTTGTTGCGCTGGTCGTCGTTGTATTGAACCTCCTTAGAGGTCGACGGACGGTGTAGGTTTGCACGTTGGGCTGGGAGTATGGCCCGTATCATTCGGCGCCCCCGGTCCAAGAGCGAGGCATAGAAATGGGGTACGTATTCGTTTTCGCGATCGCAATGTCGATCGCACCGTTTTCCGCCGGCAGGGCAGAAGCCCAGGGTGGGTACGCAATCGGCGAGAACGGTGCATCCGCGAACGCCGGGCCGGTTAGGCTTGCCCGCTTTTCCTACTTGACGGGTCCCGTGACATGGAGACCGAATGAAACGACGTCTTGGTCGCGCGCCGGCATGAATCTGCCTTGCCGACAGGGCTCTCAAGTGTGGGTCAAGAGCGGGAGCCGCGCAGAACTTCAGTTCGACGACGGCAGCACGTTGCGCCTTGGGGGAGGCGCAGTGGCAACGCTTCACACGATGTACAGCGATGACCGTGGCGAATTCACGGAAGTCAAGCTCAACGATGGACTGGCGACATTTCACTTGCGGAGCAAGCTGTCCGAGTACCAGATCGATACCCCGCTCTCCTCGGTGAAGGCGAGCGGCCCCGCAGAGATTAGGGTCGGGGTCGGAAGTCTGGTCGAAGTTGCCTGCACGGGAGGCACCGCCGAGGTACTGGGGAAGCAGGGTCAAGCCGCGCTACGACCCCAGGAACGACTCGAGATTCATGACCAGGTCGCCCCGTATCAAGTCACGGAGATTCCCAGCTCCGACCAGTGGGATCGCTTCAACTGGAATCGGGACGTCACCTATCGGCACCATAACAACCACGTCCCGCCCAACATCGACCTGGTCGCGGGGAACTTGGACACCTACGGCACTTGGCACAACGACCCCCGGCACGGCTATGTTTGGGTGCCGCGCGTCTATGAAACCGGCTGGCGACCGTATCATAACGGCCATTGGGTTTGGGTCAGCCCATGGGGTTGGACCTGGGTCGGAGACGAGGCTTGGGGTTACGCTCCTTACCACTACGGCGCCTGGGCTCACGAAAGCTACGGGTGGGCTTGGTGCCCAGGTCCGGCAGTGCAGTACTGGTCGCCGGCAGTTGTCGACTATGTGGACAACGGGAACTATGTCGGCTGGGCGCCGCTGGCTCCCGGGGAAGTCGTCTACCCCGCCGCAATCAACATCGGCTTCCGCTCAGGAAACTGGTGGCTCAACTTTTCCATCGGTGGCGCCGCCGCGTACTATCCGACCGGCCCGACCCGGTGCGAGGCGAGGCCATGGGACAACGTCTACGCTAACCGAGAGGTAAACGTCTACAACGTCACGAACATCACCAACATCTACAACAGCGCGGGACCCGGCACGAACGGCGTCTTTGTTCGAAACAGCCGGTTCATACCGGAAAACGGCTCCAGGTTCGCGGGAATGACGACTGCGACGAGAACGGCATTCATCGGTTCCGGAGCCTTTCAGGCGCCTCGGGCCGACCCGCGGGGGACCGCGTTTCGTAACGGTCGCAGCTTCGCCGGCACCCCAACGAATGCCCAAGTCTTCGGGCCGCCGACCGTCCGTCCCAGCCGAACTTCGTTCGCACCGACTCGAACGTTCGTACACGCGGGCATCCCGCCGCAGACCATCCTGCAGCGTTCCGTCGTTCGCCGCGGAGTGCCAAGTGCGATCGCGAGCAACAGCCCGCCAATCCGCGGGGCATTGGCGCCCTCAACGCTGCGGGCGCCCGTCGTGCGGGCAGCATCCCTGAACCGGGTGCAACGGCCGGTGGCCGCGGGGGTCAAGCCTCGAGTTCCGGCACGGACCAGCCCGAATGTTATCGCGGCCAAGCGGACGCAGGTGCCCACGACGCAGACGCGGTTGGTGAGAAGACCCGTGGTGGCTCCGAGCAATCCTCGGACGGTGTCCACACCAACCGTGCGGACTACTCCGATTCCACGCGGCAATCCCCAAAAGGCCGTTCGACCCAGTCAGCCACGAGTTGTTACCAGACCGAGTGCTCCGGTGCGTCAGCCACAACAGAGAATCGCAACCCGGCCGAGCGCTCCGGTGCGCCAGCCGCAACAGAGCAGGCCGGCACAGCCGCAAGCCCCCGTCCGGAACTGGCATGTGACCGAGCGCAGGGCGCCAACGCAGGCGGCGCCGCAGCGAACACCCCCGAAGCAGGCGGTAGCCCGATCGCGTCCGCAGAGCACGGGTAACCCGCCCAAGCAAAACGGTGGCAATGGAAAGGCCAAGCGAGGCGGCTAGGACGCTGAGCTAGGGCACGGGTCGGCAAATGACTCGCGTGAACCCTCTTACCCCTAAACGTGGGGGAGAGGGTTCACTCTTTGACCGCGAGTAATAACTGAGATCGCGTGTACCGGGAGGCCTCACCGACACGCCCATCTCGCATCGACTTCGGATTAGCGAGGCTACGGCCGGAACCTACTGGGTTGCCGATGAGGCTTGCGCCGCCCCTTGGATGGCCTTCCACCGCGTGTATTCCGTACAAACGACCATCACGTCGTCGTTGTCCTTGGTGGAGGTGAGGGCGATGGCAAGGGTCGAGCTAGTTCCATCGGGTCGGAGGGCAACGATGCCGGGATGGCGACCCAGCTCACGCCGGCGGTCGCTCGAGAGGAAACCCAAGCGATACGCTCCGTGAATCGATCTGAGATTCACTGGCACCAGTTCCTCGACCGATAGTCCCTGAAGCTCGCTCCGCGAGCGGCCGAACAGCTCTTCGGCCGGGCCGTTGGCTTCACGAATAATGCCGCTTCGACCATCCACGACGAGGACCGCTTCGAGCGCCGTCTCCATCAGGGCGTGGAACCGAGCTTCGAGTGAGCGCACCATCGCCTCGGCTCGGCATCGCAAAGCCCGCTCACAGAGCGCTTTAGGCTTGCTTGCGTCGACGGGATCCGAGACGAACGAAATGAGGCGGCGAAGCGCTTGGTCGAACTGCGCCTGAGTGAGACGGAGCTCATGGCGGACCGCGATATCGGTTGCGCCGGACCCGAGGAGGGCTGCCATCGCTGCGTCCGTTTGCGATAGCTTCGGGGTCGGCATAGCCCATTATCCGCGTGAATCGATCTTCTTCACACGCGGTTTGCACAAGAATGAAGGGGAGCGATATGCACGCGATGGTTCTTAACGCGGTACGGGGCGCCCTCGAGTGGACCGAACTCAAGGAGCGGCAGCCGGGGTCGGGTGAGGTTCGCGTCAAGATCGGGGCTTGCGGCGTCTGCCGCACCGACCTTCACGTGGTTGATGGAGAGCTGCCCAACCCGAAACTTCCGATCATCCCGGGTCACGAGATCGTCGGGCGGGTCGACGCAGTCGGCTCCGGCGTCGAAGGCCTCGAGGTTGGGCAGCGGGTCGGTGTCGCCTGGCTCGGCCAAACCTGCGGGGTTTGCCCCTACTGCATTGCCGGCCGGGAAAATCTCTGCGATCGACCGCTCTTTACCGGATACACCCGCGACGGCGGATTCGCCACCTCGGCCATCGCCGATGCTCGCTACGTTTTCGCTCTAGGCGAGGCCGGCAGCGACGTTTCGCTCGCCCCGCTCATGTGCGCCGGCTTGATCGGTTGGCGCTCGCTGGTCATCGCGGGCGAGGGCAAGCGGCTCGGCCTCTACGGCTTCGGCGCCGCCGCCCACATCATCGCCCAAGTGGCCAGGTGGCAGGGTAGGGAGGTGTTTGCCTTCACGCGCACCGGCGATGTGGCGACTCAGGCTTTCGCCCGCCGGCTCGGCGCCGTGTGGGCAGGCGGCTCGGATGAGCTGCCCCCCGAACCGCTCGATGCCGCTATCGTGTTCGCCCCGGTGGGTAGCCTCGTGCCCGTGGCACTTGGAGCCTTGCGTAAGGGCGGACGAGTAGTTTGCGCAGGAATCCACATGAGCGACATCCCTGCGTTCCCGTACCGACTGCTCTGGGAGGAACGGCAGCTCGTTTCGGTCGCCAACCTCACCCGGCAAGATGGGATCGACTTCCTGCGTGTCGCTCCGGAGATCGGAATCGCGACTGAAACCACGACCTACCCACTCAACCGGGCCAATGAGGCGCTTGCCGACCTGCGCGCCGGCAAGTTTGAGGGTGCGGCGGTCTTGGTGCCGGAGACGCCCTTAGACACACCTTGACAGCTCTAATCGAGACGCTTTCTGAACATGACCACCGCGCCGGCGAAGATCGCGAGGCTCAGGGCGGTCAACGACCAAATCTCAACCCGCAACTCCGCGTAGCCGTTGCCCTTCATCATGATTCCCCGAACGCACGTCAAGAAATAGCGCATCGGCATCACATAGGTCACCGGCCGGAGCCAGTCGGGCATGTTCGCGATCGGATAAACGAACCCCGACAGCATCATGTTGGGCATGAGCATCAAGCCGGCAAGTTGCGATGCCTGCATCTGGGTCTTTGCCAGGGTCGATACGAGCAGCCCCAAACCGAGCGACCCAATCATGAACAAACCCGAGATTCCGAACATGAAGTGGAACCCGCCCCGCATCGGAACGCCGAGCATGAGCAAGGCTATCGTGAGAATCACCGCGATGTTGATGAAGCCCATGAGCATATAAGGGATGAGCTTGCCGAGCATCAGCTCCCAGTTTTTGATGGGGGTGACCAGGAGCTGCTCGATATTCCCAAGCTCGCGCTCCCGTACGATCGCGAGCGCTGACAGAATCATCGTCAGATTTCCAGTGATCACGCACACCACTCCGGGCACGAGCGAGAAGCTGCTCTGGAGGGTCGGGTTGTACCAAACCTGAAGGCGATCGTCGACGCCGGCGCCCGCGAGCCGAGACCGTCCCGCGGTCTGAAGGCGCTTCATCAGAATGCTCGATGACTCCGCGGTGACGATCTTGGCCAAATAGCTTCCGGCGATCGTGCCCGCGTTGGGATCGCTGCCGTCCAGAAGAACCTGAAGGCCAGCCGGCGCTCCCGTGCTGACGTTTCGGCTGTATCGGTTGCCGATGACGATCGCGACCTGCGCTCGCCCGTCGTCCAGCGCCTCTTGAGCCTGCTTGGCGGTCGCGACGTTGCCGACGACGTCGAAGTATTGCGGCGACGCCATCACCGAGCGGATGAGATCGCGGCTTTGCGAGGAACCATCCTGGTCGCAAACGACCGTTTTCAGGTGGCGGATGTCGGTGGAAACCGCGTACCCATACAGCAGGAGTTGAATGATCGGCATTCCGACAATCATTCCGATGAGCCGGGGGTCGCGGCGCATCTGCCGAAGCTCCTTGATGACGAAGTCGAGAACTCTCATCGCTAGATCCTCTTCTTGAATGTCGCGACGCTCGCCACCAACAAGCCTAGGCTCAGCAGCGCCATCGGCCATATCTGTGGCCAGAGCTCCGTGAAGCCGGCTCCCTTAAGGAAGATCCCGCGCAAGATGACCATGAAGTAGCGCGCGGGAATGAACCAGGTGAAGATCTGCACAACCGGCGGCATGCTCGATATAGGAAAGATGAAGCCGGAGAGAATGATGCTGGGCAACATCGTAAACAACATCACCGAGGTTTGCGCACCACGCTGGGAGCTGGCTCCGGCCGATGCGAGCAGACCGATGCCGAGCGAGCTGGTGATGAACAGCAGCGAGCAGAAGGCGAAGAGAAGCAAGCTCCCCTTGAAGGGGACGCCAAACCAGAAGTGGCCGATGACGGCCACGAACGCCACATTCACGAGTGCGAGTGCGACGTAGGCGGCCGTCTTGCCGACCATCAACTCCAGGGGTCGAACGGGCGAGGCGACAATCTGCTCGATGCTTCCCCGCTCCCGCTCCCGGGCGATCGTGCTGGCAGTCAACGATGCCGTCGTCATCATGAGGACGATGACGATGACGCCCGGCACGATGAAGTAAATGCTAAGAAGATCCTCGTTGTACCAAACCCGAGGCCGCAGGTCGATCGGCGCCGAAACTCCGCCAGCGCCGTAGCGCTGTATCTCGGCCTGCAACACGCCGTTGGAGTAGCCGCCCACGATCGCCGAGGCGTAGCCTCCGGCGGTATTGGCGGTGGTGGGGTCGGAGCCGTCAACGATGATCTGTACCGAGGTTCCTTGCCCGGAGGTGATCTTTCTGGCGAAATCTGCGGGTATCACCAGCCCGATCTGAATGGTTCGGTCGTCGAGGGCGTGGCCCAGCTCTTCGTACCGCTCTGTCGACAAGGAGTCGACGAAATAGCCGGATGACGTAAAGGCGCGACGGAGGTCGCGAGACTCGCGAGTGTGGCTCCAATCCACGACGCCCAACCTCACGCTCTTGATGTCTGTCGACAACCCATAACCGTACAGGAACAGCATCATCAGGGGGTTGACGATCGCCGTGATGAACGTGCGGGGATCGCGGAGCATCTGGAGGAACTCCTTCTTCATCAACGCCGCCGTACGGGACCGAATCCTGCTCATGTCGCCGCCCCGCCCGCAACTGCGACGAAGACGTCCTCGAGAGTTCGCTCACCGCTTTCGATCGAGTGGACTTGAATTCCGCCTGCGGACAGCGCCTGCATCAAATCCGCTCGCAACTCGTCGCCCTCCGGCCCACGCACGTGAAGGCGCGACCCGAGCACGGAGGCGTCCTCGACCCCCGGGAGTCTTTCGGCCAGGGCGAGTGCCGGAAACAGCGGTTCGCAGTCGACCGCCAGGATTTGGCCGCTGATCTGGGTCCGGCGCAACTCATCCGGCGGGCCGACGCAAACGAGTTTCCCCGCGTACATCATCGCGACTCGATTGCAGTGTTCCGCCTCGTCCATCGCATGGGTCGTCACCAAGATGGTCGAGCCGAGGGCGCTCAGTTCATTGATGAGGTCCCAAAACCGGCGGCGCGACAGCGGATCGACGCCCGAAGTGGGCTCATCGAGAATCAGGATTTCAGGCCGGTGCAGGATTGACGCGGCGAGGGCGAGCCGCTGTCGAACTCCGGTTGACAATTGAGCCACGAGACTGTTCCGTTCCCCCGCAATGTCGGCCAGTTCCGAAACCTCGTCGATTCGCGACCGCCGCTTCGAGCCGTGGAGGCCATAGATTCCGCCGAAGAACTGCAGGTTCTCCAACACCGTAAGGTCGTCGTAGAGCGAGAACTTCTGCGACATGTAGCCGATTTGTTGTTTGATAGCCTCAGGCTCCAGGGCCACCGCGATTCCGGCAACGAAGGCGCTTCCCGACGTCGGGCTCAACAGTCCGCAAACCATCCGAATGGTGGTCGATTTGCCGCAGCCGTTAGGGCCGAGGAAGCCAAAGACCTCGCCTCTGCGAATCCCCAGCGAGACCCGGTCCACGGCGGTGAAGTTGCCGAACCGCTTCGTCAACTCGCGGCATTCGATTTCAAACTCAGACAACCTTCTCCTCCCGCTCCAGGTAGGAAATGAAGGCGTCTTCCAGGCTCGGGGGAATGACGCGGAGTTCCTTGACGTCTACTCCAGCCTCCGCCAGGGAAGATCCGATCCGAGACACGTCGTCGGCCGACTCCACGGTCGCGTGGAGTCGCTCGCCGAATGCTTCAACGCTTAGCACGCCGGGTGTCTTCGCCAGAACGGCCCGAGCTCGCTGCGGCTCCGACGTCTGGGCATCGACGACCGTCGACTTCATCGCGCGGCGAACGTTGGCGGGTGTGTCGCACAACAGGAGCTTGCCCTTATCCATCAGGGCCAGCCGCTGGCACCGGTCGGCTTCGTCCATATAGGGTGTGCTCACGACGAGCGTCATACCTTCGGCGACGAGGCCATACAGAATCTGCCAAAACTCACGCCGGGAAATGGGGTCCACGCCCGTCGTCGGCTCGTCCAGAAAGAGCACTTTCGGCGTGTGGATCAGGGTGCAGACGAGGGCCAGCTTCTGCTTCATTCCGCCACTCAGGTCTTGGGCCAAGCGCTTGCGGAAGGTCTCCATCCGGCTCGCGTGAAGCAGCCTCTCGGCCCGCTCTTCCCGCTCCTCTCGTGCCACCTGAAACAGGTCGGCGAAGAAATCGATGTTCTCGTCTACGGTGAGATCACCGTAGAGCGAAAAGCGTTGCGACATGTAGCCGATGTCCGAAACGATCGCGTCGACTTCTCCCGGGATGTTTCGGCCAAGCACGGAGATCGTTCCCGACGTCGGTTGCATGATCCCGCAGAGCATCCGAATCGTGGTCGTCTTGCCGGCGCCGTCCGGGCCAACCAGGCCGAACACCTCGCCAGACGACACCGAAAGGCTGAGTCCTTCGACGGCCCGGACGTTGGGAAACGATTTGGTGAGCCCATCGCATTGGATGGCGGCGTCCATCGTCACCCTACGTGGATCGTTGCGTCGCCGGGCATGCCCGGTTTCAGGCGGCGTCCGGGGTTCTCGACCATGATCTTCACACCGAAGACGAGCTTCACGCGCTCTTCGGCGGTCTGCGCGTTCTTGGGAGTGAACTCCGCCTCCGAAGAGATGGACACGATATGCCCTCGGAAGATTTCCTTGGGGAAGCTGTCCACCGATACGTCGACCGATTCGCCGAGACGGAGTTTGCCGTACTGATCCTCCGGCACAAAGACGCGAATCCAGATGTGGTCGAGGTCCGCGAGCGTCACGACGGGCGTCCCAGGTTGAAGCGCCTCGCCAGGGAGTGAGCTCTTGGTCTTGACGACGGCGTCGACGGGTGAGAAGAGTTGAGCGTCCTCGACCAGTTCCCGGGCGTACGCCACGGCATGCGTGGCTTGATCCCGAGCGCCGCGCGCGCTCTCGATATCTTCCGGCCGGGAGCCGGCGACCATGAGGTTGTACTGGGCTCGAGCCGCGTCGACCTGGGCCGCCGAAACCCGGGCGCCTACCGTAGCCGCATCGTACTGATTCTGGGCGGCAAGCCGGTCCTGATAGGCATCCCGCGCATTGGCGAGCGCCGTCTTTGCGCCCGACAAGTCGGCTTGTGCGATCGCGACGGCCATCCGGGCCTGACGCACTTCCTCGGGCCGCGCGCCCGCTTCAAGGTCCTTAAGGTGGGACTGTGCCTGGGCGGTAGCCTTGACGGCGGCGTCACGCGCCTTTCCCGAATCGAACGCGGTTTGACGGGGAATGGCCCCGGCATCAGCGAGCTTGGAGTCCCGCTCGTAGTGGTCTTCGGCTTGGGTTTGCTGGATTTTGGCTTGTTCGAGCGCGGCACGAGCCTGTTCGATTTGGTCGGGACGAGTCCCGGCCAGGAGCAGGGCGAGGGCATCGTTGGCCTGCTTGTAGGCCGCTCTCGAGGCGTCCAGCCTGGCGGCGGCAGCGTCGACTTGAGCCTTCAAGTCGGTGACCTTTCGAACGTTTCGGAGCGCCGTTTTGTAAGTGCGCTCGGAACCGGCACGGGTGCTCTCGGCGGCAGCCAGGTTGGCGCGCGCTTCGTCAATCTGCTCGCGCCGATTGCCCTTAACGGCCTCATCGAGTTTCGCCTGGTCGGTGGCGAGAATGGCTTCGGCCTGTGCGAGCTGGGCCCTCAGCTCCGTGTCGTCGAGACTCGCCAACAATTGCCCCCGCCGCACATCGTCTCCTTCGTCGACCTTGAGCGTCGCCAGCCTGCCGGCGATCTTGGGAGCGATGACCGTTTCGTCGGCCTCGATGCTGCCGCTCGCCACAATGACGTTCCCCGGGAGAGCGTTTCGGCTCCGGTAGTAGGCGATCCCGCAACCGGCCACGATCGCCGCCAGCAGGAGGATAATCCAGATTCGGCTTTTGCCCTGACGAGGCGCGTGCGAAGGGGTTTCCGAGGGTGCCATGGCTTGCGGTGGCGATTACTCTCCCGCAACCATCATTGCACGCAGATTCCCGAATGAAAGGTCGCCATTCGGAGGCCCGCTACGGAGTGTCCTGGAAAGGCACGACATGACCCGTGGTGTGAGCTTGCCGTCTACGTCTTCGAGAATACGATGATGTGCTGCCTGGGAAGGATTTCGATCGTCTCCTTGTACTTGAGCGGGAAGATCGACATCTCCTTGCGAACCTGGCTGACCGTCATTTTGTGAAGCGGTTTGATGGGCACGTCGGGATCTTCTTTGCGGTACTCGACGAACACCAGCCGGCCGCCCGTCTTCAGCTCCTTGACCATGTTCTCGATCATTTCGTAGGGGTGGTCGAACTCGTGGTAGACGTCGACCATGATCATCATGTCGATTGAATCGGGCTTGAGCTTCGGATCGGTGATGGTCCCCAACCACGGCACCACGTTCTTGATCCCTTTCTCGCTCGCCTTCTTCTTGACGATGTCGAGCATCTCCGGCTGAATGTCCTCCGCGTAAATCGTCCCCTTGGGGCCGACCGGCGCGGACATCAGGAAGGAAAGGTAGCCGCTTCCGGCGCCGATGTCCGCGACGACCTCGCCCGCCCTGAGGTGCAGGGACTTCACGAGCATCGATGGAGCCTCCTCCGCTTCGCGCTCGGGGCGGTCGAGCCAATCGGCCGCCTCGTGCCCCATCACCTGCGCGATCTCCCGGCCCATGTAGAACACGCCGATCCCGTCGGGATCGTGGTCGGCCTTGGTGACATAGGCAGGATGCGGTGGCCCCTGGGCATTTCCCAGAAGGGTCACCGCCAACACGAGGGAGTTCAGCATGCCCCGATTATGCCCACGGTCGACCGGTGTGCTAGGACGCGCCGTGGTCGGGCGCCGAAAGGGCCGCGTGTTCGGCTCGTTCCGCGGGCCACATGTCCTCCGCCTCATGGGGGAATTCGGCGAGAATCGCGTGAACCCGAGACCGATCCATCGTGCCGGAAGGAACGGCCACGCTCACAATCGCGTTGCCTTGTCGATAGAGCTCCTCGTAGCGACGGGCGACTGCCTCCGGCATTCCGAGGTGGACCAGCCAACCCAGAATGCCTCCGGCAAAGGCTCCAACTGCCGTCGTTCCTGCCGCACCGGCGATCGCTAGGGCGAGGGCACCGGTTCCGGCCACCCATCCCACGCCGGGGACGGCGAGCACAGCGATTGCGGCAAGCGCGCTTACTCCAAGTCCGAGGGTGGCCCCGGTCGCAGCGCCAAGACTTGCGTCGGATGCGGTAGTTGCCGTGATACCCTCCTTAGCCGCGTGATCCACTTTGAGTGGTGAGCCATCTCGGTATTCGACCAACCGCGTCCCGCTCTGCTCGGTTCCCCGATAGACCAAGCTGATCTCTTCCTGCTGCGCCCCATGAGCGAGTAGCGAATCGATCGCGCGATCCGCTTCACGAACGTCTGCAAATGATGCGTAGATGTACTGGTGCATTTCGTTGTACTTCCTTACTGGGCGGCCGCGGCAACCAGAGTCGCCGCGGCCAATCGCCGTTAGGCGCGTCCGACGCTGTCTTCGGTGCGTGTTGCCGATGTAGCCGAGAGGTCCGGCCAGACCTCGATTGTCTCTTGGCGATACTTGTCGAGAATCCCGCGCACAGCGAGCTCATCCAAAGGACCGGTCGGCACCGAAACTCCCAAAATGGCGTTGCCCGAGCGGTAGAGTTCGTTATATCGAACGGCAATCGGTTCGGGAACGCCCTGATCGACGAGCCAGCCAACCACGCCACCGGCGATGGCCCCGGCCGCCGTCGTCCCCGCGGTTCCGGCGACTGCCAACGCGAGCGCACCCCCGCCTGCCACCAAGCCAAAGCCGGGCACGGCGATCGCGCTAATGGCAGCCAGGGCCCCGATCCCGAAACCGAGCACGGCGCCCTTCGCCGCTCCGGCGGCCGCGTCGTCAGGGGTTGTGGTCGAGATCCCCTCCTTTGCCGCCACTTCGACTTCCTGGCGAACGTCCGGCCCGCTATCCACTAGCGCATGGTTGCTCGTGTCCGGGCCCTTGTAGACAAGGCTAATGTCTTCCTTGACGGCCCCATGGTCCAGCAGCGCGCCGATCGCGCGCTTTGCGCCATCGAGGTCGTTAAATGCCATGTAGATGTATTCGTACATTCAATGCTCTCCTTACCGTTCAACCGGTTCGCGGCGGTTTATTCCCGCCAACGCACCTAACTCTCGTTACGCCACGACCGCCGGCAAACAGAGACGTGAGTCCAAGAAGCCGGAACACGTTCCTGCGTTCAGGCGGAAGGTCATCGGAGGAACCTGCGAGTGCCTCAGCACCACCAGGAGTCGGCGGTTCAACAAGAAGCGCTCAGAGTGGACAAGGAGGCGAAGCAAGTGGGCAAGATGCTTCCGGTGTATCTTGTTTGCGACTCTTATGGGCGGTCGTGGCCGGTGATGCTGACCACGCTGAACGGCGGGATCTCGATGACGCCTTGAGCGTCCCGCGCCTGAACCGAAACCGCGGTCGGGTTGGCAAAGGAGTTCGAAACATCCGCGCTTGGCGCCGTTACGAAACGAAGTGCGAAACGGCCGTCCACCTTTCGCCCGTTCAGGCGAATCTGCACCTTTTGAGGATTCTTGCTCTTGTTCGTAATCACCAGACTCAGGTCGTCGTCATCGTCGCCGCCGTAGGCTGTTGCATACAGAGCCGGCATCGTGCCGTCAAGAGTTCCGGTCGCGGCAACCGAGTCGCCGCCGGTGACCGTGGTGAAGTCCACGCGGCGGGAATGGCGAACAACCTCGTTGAGCACGGAAGTGGCGACTGCCTGCGCCGATACGAAGAAGCCGAAGTCGAGGGTGGCGGTGTCGATCGGCGTGCCGGTACCGGCGATGACGTCCTTCCCGATCGCGATGACGAGCTTGCGGTTAGTGTTCGCGCAGTCGACGCCGGAGTGGTTTTCGGCGGCATTCTGCCCGACGTTCAGCACCTTGCCGGTCGCCGACATCCGCATCATGTACTCGGCCGCAAAGATGCCGCCCCAAAGCGTGCCGTCGGTGATCGACGTCGCCCCCGTCTTGTGGTCGATGTCGTTCGAGGCATTGAACTCGGAGATGATGAACCGGTCGGACAGCGATCCGAGCAAAGAGGCGGGATCGGTGAGGAGCGTGGACGACCGCGTGGCAAGGGCGCCACACTCGTTGGCCACCCACGTGTCAAACCCGCCCGTGCTCTGGGCAGGGTAGGAGTGGAACGAAATCGCGTCCCAATACCGATCTGGGTACAGGGCAATCTCGGCGTCCCAATTGGCGTCTTCGTGGTTTGGATCTGACGCGAACACAGACACGATCGCGTCGGGGTCGACGCGCTTGATTGCGTCGCGGAACGGCTTCATCGCATCAAGATAGAGTCCGGCATCGCCCTTGCCCGTGAGTGGATTTACGAAGAAGATGCTCTTATACAGGTAGGCCTCGTTGGCCAATTCCCAGGCCGCGACGCGGATGTGGTGCCGCTTAATGAAGGCGGCCAACTCGCCGATCGATTTGGGCGTGTCGGTCAGGGCATTCGCGCAGACGACGAACGTGACACCCAAGTATTCGGCTCGGCGCGCGGCATCCAGGAGCTGAGCGCCGCCACGGCCGGCCACCAAGTACACCTCGTCCGCGGTCGGTCCGACATCGGCGCCGGCGAACTCCGCCAGCCAGTCGAGCCGTTCCTGGCCCGTATGCCAGTCGTACATGAGGCCGGTCGTGCCGCCGGGGAAGCGGATCCAGGCATAGTCGGCCTTAGCGGCGAGCGTGTTGAAGCGACTGTCCCAATACTCCACGGGGAAGCCGACGTCGGTGTTCGCGCCGGAGTAGGCCCGATTCAGCCGGACCGAATGGTGAGTGTCGATGTCGATAGTCGCCTGCGGACTCTGGGCCGCAGCAAGCGGGGATAGAAACAAGCTGAGCGCGAGCGAGAAGACGGAGAGGCGGTACTTCATGGTTGGCTACCCGTTCGGTCCACTATACGCCGAGCGCCGGACGTCGCCGGTAATCGCCCGGTCACAACCGGTAGATCTGCGGGTTGAGTGCACGGTGCTCGATGCGCGAATTACAAAACGGGGCGCGCAAGTATAATGAATTGAAGGGCATTTGTTCAATATTGAATGAATGCCTTCGACGCGCCGCTTAGCCGGATGAGTAGAGAAACCCCTCCCCAGCCTTCGGTGGACGAAGCGGTGCTGACCTACGTCGAGCTCGTGCGTGCCGCGGAAGCCCTTCACGCCTCAGTCAGCCGCGGCCTGGCCGCCGAAGGCTTGACCGCCAGCCAGTTCAGCACGCTCAAGGTGCTCAAGCATCGCGGCTCCCTTCCCCAAAAGGAGATCGCCTCCTACCTGCTCAAGACCGGCGGCAACGTCACCGTGGTCGTCGACAATCTTGAAAGGGCAGGCCTGGTTCGGCGTGACCGCGACACGAAGGACCGCCGCCTCGTGCTCGTGACCATTTCTGAATCCGGCGCCGAGCTCTTCGACCGGATCTACCCGGCGCATCTCGACCGGATAAAGGGCGTGATGCGGCCGCTCGACGCCACGCAACTCGAGGAGCTCATGGCGCTGCTGAAGCAACTCCACGCTTCGGTCGTCCGCCCGGTTTGCCTTCCGGACGAGGATTCGAACGCCAAGCCGGCGGCCCGTCGGCGCGCCGGCTAGCGTCCTCAACCTGTCCGCTATCCGGTCGTCCCCGTTCCCGGCTGCGAAGCCGGCGCACCGCGAGATGCGCCAGGCTTGAACCGGTCGGCGCCACCGGGGGGCGCCCATGGCTTCGGATGGACGGTGACGCCGTCGAGGTCGCTCCGCGTGAACTTGCTCACCAGGAAATAGCCCCCGACGAGCAGCACCAGGACGAGAGCGACCAAGCCGACGATCACGAGCGGCTTGGAGGTTTCGCCTACTTGGTTGGATCCCACCAGCTTCCCCAGTAGTGAAGAATCGGATCCGACAGATAGAACGTCGACCACGGGTTGTTGGGGGTGTAGTTGCCTTGGCTGGAGTTCGAGGCCCACCACTGGAAGGTCTGGGCGTCGCAGTCCACGGCACGGAATTGCATGCCCTTGACCACCTTCGTGTGGCCATCCATGAAGCCGCTGGTGAAGCCGTCGTGGTGCCAGAAGTGGGACGCGGCCCAAACGCCGGGAATGTTTCCGCTCGTGTAATCGGCGGGGTTCTCGTCGTCGTAGCCGGGCAGCCCGTTAATGGTGTGGCAGCTCGCCTGGGTGCCGTCGAAGGCGAACCAGCCGAACACGTCGTACACCGAGAGCAGCTGCATCAGCTCGGCGGATCGTTCGACCGCGGTGTAGCTACGGGGGATCGGGAGGAATGAAACGGGATCCGAGCCATACATCAGCCCGTTGTTGTTCCACGACAGGGTCTGGTCGACGGTCCAGTCGCCCCAGTAACCGGTCGGCGGCATCGGCCGGCCTCCGGCGATGCTAGGAATCCCGCCGGCGACGTCCCAGACGATGTCGATGTTCTTGGTGTACGGATACAACTTCTGGACGGCGTAGGAGCCGTTTTGCGGGTCATCCCAGTTTCCGTCCTGCCAGGAAAGGAAGCAGAGATCGTCGGAGTCGTTGGCGTACATGACGCCGGCCAGAACGTTCTGCTTGATGTTGGAGATCGTGGCCGCCTGCTTGGCGACTATCTTCGCTTGGGCGAAGACCGGGAAGAGAATCGCGGCGAGAATGGCGATGATCGCGATAACGACGAGAAGCTCGATCAGGGTGAAAGCCCTACGCGCACCTTTGCGTGGCAACATTCCTTCTTTTCTCCTTCAACCGAAGGGTCCGGAGCTTCCCCCCGATTAATCGTTAAACATCATATCATATCAATTCAATTCTTTCTATGCTTATTCGGGACCTTGAATGACCCCCCTGACCTGCGGTCAGGCGCGCGCCGCATCCGCGGTTACAATTACACACCCGCGCCGGGTCCAGGTCGATGTTCAAGAGCAAGATATTCACCACCTGGTATTTCTCGGCGCTTACCCTCTGGGTAGTGCTGTTCTCGCTGTTCGACAGCATCCTCTTCTTTCTCGGGCACTGGTACTACGCGGCCATGATGGTCGGCGGCGCGTTTGTCGCCGGGTTCACGCCTGAAGGCGGGGGCGCGGTCGCGTTCCCGGTGCTCAGCGTCTTCCTGAAGGTGGACCGTGTGCTCGCGCGCGACTTCTCGATGATGATCCAGAGCATCGGGATGACGAGCGCCAGCGTGTTCATCCTGACGCAGGCCCAAACGCGGGTGCGCGATTATCGACCCCTCTTCGGCCTGGTGCCGGTCGCCCTTATCGGAACCACGCTCGGCTTTCTCCTGCTTCAAAAGATTCCCGTCTACATCATTCAGGCGATGTTCCTCTCCCTCAGCGCCACGTTCGTAATCGCCTACTACTTGAGCGATCACCGGGGAACTCAGGAGACGGTGAATATCGAATCGAGGCTCGACCTGTTCTATTTGGGCTTGGTGCTCGTTCTCGGCGGAATGATTTCCAGCTTGTTTGGAACTGGGGCCGACGTCGTCCTGTACCTGCTGCTGATCACCCACTTCAACATGACCGCTAAGAAGGCGACGCGCATTAGCATCGTTCTCCAGGCCGCGATCAGCCTCTTCGGATTCTCGTACCGCGCATTCATCGACCAGGGTCTCACGAGCTACCAAATCAAGACTTGGCTCTGCGCGTTCCCGGTCGTGCTCTTTATGGCGCCGTTTGGGGTTTACGTGCTCTCGCGGCTACATGTGAACTGGATGCTCCGAGCGATCATCCTTCTCAACCTGTTTCAGCTGGCCTACTTCAACCTCAAGGAACCCTCAATTCCCAAGCTGACGGCGTCGCTGATCTTTTGCGGCGCACTGGCGGTGATCTTCTACTTTATGCTTCGGCGCATGGCGGGAAAGCACCGGGAGGCGAACCAGCGATTTCACGCGGCGGAGGCGAGCTAGCGGCTTCATATTCCAATGGGCCGCTTCGTTCTAGCGTTGGATCAGGGGACGACGTCCTCTCGGTCGATTCTGTTCGACCGGTCAGGCGGCGTGGCAGGGATGGCGCAGGCGGAGCTGCCGCAGAGCTATCCGCAGCCAGGCTGGGTCGAACACGACCCCGCCGACATTTGGCGAACGCAGATCGAGACCGCGAGGAAGGTCCTCCGCGAAGCAGGGGTCTCGGCGGCAGAGGTTCACGCGGTCGGGATCGCGAACCAGCGAGAGACCACGCTGATCTGGGATCGGGCGACCGGCGAAGCCGTTCACCCGGCGATCGTCTGGCAGGACCGGCGGACGGCCGGGCGGTGTGAGGAGCTTGTCGCCGCGGGCCATGCCGACCAAATAGCGGCTCTGACCGGGCTGGTCGCAGACAGCTACTTCTCGGCGACGAAGTTGGAGTGGCTGCTACGGGAGCGTACCGGCGACTTGGCGTTCGGTATGGTCGACAGCTACCTCTTGTGGAAGCTGACGGGCGGACGGATCCACGCGACCGACGTGACCAACGCCAGCCGAACGATGCTCTTCGATATTCATCGGCGGGCGTGGTCGCCGGAGCTGCTGAAGCTGTTCGGTGTGCCGACGTCGGTGTTGCCGCTGGTGGTGCCATCGAGCGGGATCATCTGCATGAGCGATGCTTCCGTGTTCGGCGCAGAACTTCCCATCGCCGGCATCGCCGGCGACCAACAGGCGGCGACGTTCGGGCAAGCGTGCTTCCATCCGGGAATGGCGAAGTGCACTTACGGCACCGGCGCGTTCATGCTGCTCAACACGGGTCCGAACGCGGTGGCGTCCCGGGCGAAGCTCCTGACCACGCTGGCGGCCAGCGAAGGCGACTTTGCGCTCGAGGGCAGCGTGTTCGTGGCGGGCGCGGCGGTTCAGTGGCTGCGCGACGAGCTCGGGCTCATCAAGAGTGCGGCAGAGGCGAACGAAGTTGCCACGAGCGTTCCGGATTCCGGCGGCGTGTACATCGTGCCCGCCTTCGTCGGCCTTGGGGCGCCCTACTGGGACCCGCATGCGCGGGGTGCGATCGTCGGGTTGACCCGCGGATCCACCCGTGCCCACATCGTGCGTGCGACTCTCGAAAGCATCGCCTACCAGGTGCGGGATGTGGCCGAAGCGATGCGCTCGGACTATGGCGCTTCGATAACCGAGCTGAGGGTCGACGGGGGCGCGGCGGCGAGCGACCTGCTCATGCAGATGCAGGCGGACATCCTTGGGGTTCGAATCGTCCGCCCAAAAGTGACGGAGACGACTGCGCTCGGGGCCGCGTTCCTGGCCGGCCTAGCGACCGGTTTTTGGGAGTCGCGCGAGGAGATCGAAGGGCTGTGGTCGGTGGACCGGGTGTTCGAGCCGCAGATCGGCGAGGCGGAGCGTGAGGCCGTGTATGCGGGTTGGAAGCGGGCGGTGGAGCGGGTTCGCTGACCTAGAGCTGCCGCGTGATCGTGGGGTCGGTGATCTTGTCGTCCTTAGCGAGCATGAACGCCTTGCTTAAGATGATTGCGAGCACGCCGTCCCCTTCGAATGGGAGGTAGAGCCGCTCGCTCAATGAGCCTTTGACGCTTCCCGGGACGATGCAGAGGTATTGATCGTTGGGCTCCATGAGGATGTTCCCACTGCCCAGGTGGATCTTGTAGGTCCGGCGCTTGCCCCTGACCACTAGGAACTTGCCGTCCAGCTTGGCGACGTCCGCAATCGTCAGGCGCGGCAGCAAGCGGTGGAGGACCGCTTTTCGGGTCTCGGCGGTGGCGGAAAGATCGCCGAACGAGACCTGCCGCCAATACGTCCCCATCCCGAACTGTTCACCCTGTTCGGACCAGCTGGGATCGTTGCCCACGCTCGACACGCCGACAAACAAATCGACATCCCTCATTACCTCGGAGAAGACAACCGGTGGGAGATGCGCCAAAGGCATGAGCGAGCCGGAAAGCAGGTCCACGAATCTAACCTGGTCGGTTCCCAGGTAGAGCGCGATGCCTGATTCGGTCATCACGAGAGCGTCAGGCTGGTTTGCGATGTCGGCGACCTGAACGAAGAACTCTGCCCTCAGTCCCCACTGAGGAAGGTCTAGCGAGGGCGCGTTGCCACCGTCGAAGTCTCCTTGAAGTGTGTATCGCCACCCGCGAGTTCTAGCCAACGCACTGAATTGGTGCTGCTTGAGGATATGCGCCGCGAATCGGTTGGAGTAGGTGTTCGTGCGCTCCTCGGCCGCGGTCAGGATGTAAATTTCTCGGTATGCCTGCTTGAACGGCTGACGAATCTCCCTCGACACCAGGAACTCTCGCCAGGCTTCGATCGCGGACGCCCCGGCATTGATCGGATGCCAAAGTCGGACCATCGTCCTTTCGCCGAGTTCCTCAAGCGGCCGCCCCTCCAGGTCGATCGGCGTGCCTTCGGGCGCCATCCCCAACTGTTCTCCGTCCGGATTCGCAAATCGCCATACGAGTCGGCGGGCCATGCTCGCGAGAAGCGGATGTTCGAAGTACCGCTCGCGCCACGCAGGGTAGGGCAAGGTCCGCCCCGAGAGCATCATCCCCTCTACCCGCGCCCTTTGCGCGGAGAGGGTCGCTTTCATTTCCTTCGCCACGGACTGCAGTTCCTTGAGGGTCTCGACGTGCTCCGTCTTCACCTCGGCCGGGGGGGCATGTAGTTCCTTGCCGCCGCGGAACCACCGAAGCTGCACATCGCAGGCGCCAGAGACTTCAAGGCGCGCCTCCACCGAGCCAAGCTGCTCGACCCGGATGCCAGGGACATCGAGTCCGTAAGTCGGGACGACGAGTTCCTCCAGGTCCTCTAGGGGCAGTTGTTGTTTCTCGGCCGCCCGCCGCAGAGCAGCGATGAGCGCCGCCGAGAGGCTGGGGGTCTTAATCCGATTTCGAGCGTTCGAAAGTTGGGCCAGGGCCTCGAACGACCCCATGCCCTCCAGCGCTCCGACCGCCCCCGAGAATCCCTTCTGGGACCGGGCGCCGATGTACTGCAGTTTGTGCCCGCTCGCAATGACGAGCTTTCCGAGTAGGCCGGCAGCTCGTTCATTCCCGCACAGACCTGCCGTCCATGCCAGGCCGCGCAGCATGTCGGCATGAAGCGGGTCGACTTCTCGCGGCATGTTTGCGATCGCCTCCACGGCAAGTGCGAGGGCGTTCAGATACCGGTCGGTCCCCCCCGTTTCGAGCAGCGGCCGGGCTGCCGCGGCCCACTTCGCCGACATCTGCGTGGTTTTTGCAGTCGCGGCGTGAATGAGCAAGCTTGACCAAATGGAGTCGGCAAATGGGGCCTGCCAGGGCTCCGGGAGATCCAACTTGCGGCTGCCGCTCGCGTAGAGAATCTGCCGGAATCGGGCAGCTTGGCGTCGCTGCTCGGCGGTGGGACCGTACTCCCCTCCCGCCTCCAACTTTTTCAGAACCGGTCGAAGCGCATCCACGATCTTCGGCGCCGGGCCGTGGTCGGCTACTAGGTGCTCGGCAGCGCTAGCAACCCGGGCATATGAGACCGAATACTTCGAGCTGAGGGTCCACGCATCCACGAGCTGTGGGAACGCTGCAACCGAGACCGCGCCCTTGCTGGCAATGAGTCTGCCCGCCAATTGCATGAGCGCGTCTCGCAAGTGTGATAACTCCCAGTAGTCACGCACATAACTCCCGGAGAGCTTGTTCTCAATGGCCCTGGCTCTCTTCAGAAGTTCGATCGCGATCCGGCCGCGTTCCTCGCCTTTGGCGCCCGCGACCTGTTCGTACAACTCCTTGTTGGACTCGGCGAGCTGGGCTAAGACTGCCTCTGAATTGAAGTCAGATCCCGTAAGGAGTTTGTGTAGCTCGGCGATAAACGCCTCGATCGGGACCGGGCGATCGCGCGCGATTGGCGGAGGGGTAGGAGCCGAAGTCGGTCCCTGCTTCTTCGACCACGGAAACCGCAACCTAGCCGCCCATAAGCGGTACCAGACGCATGAAGCTCACCTCGTCGCCGTCGCGCAGGCGCACGGGCGTGTCCAAGTCCTCCGCCTGGCCGTCAGGCAGAAGCACGAGAAAGCGCTGGTCGCAAAAGGCCTTGAGCGCGACGTCGACCTGCCGGTCCGCGTCGATGGGCTTGAATTGTCGTTCGGTCGGGCCGTTGAGCAGCCTTTCGAGATCGTTCGGTTGAACCAACCCATAGAATCGGCCAGAGCGCTCGCTGTTGTACCGGCGAACTTCGGCCCGCACGCGCAGCGAGATGAGGTCTCGAACGGTCAGGCTCTCATCTGAAAGATCAAGAGGCGGCGCCTCGAACCGGCCGCCGGCCGTCGTTTCGTCGATCATGCGGATACTTGGCATTGGACTCCAGGAAGCGAAGTGAATCGCGCCATATAATTCTAGTTTGAACCCGCCGATCCGTCAACCCATACACCGTTCTGCCGTCTGCTCGGCAGCGCTGTCAGCCACTGAGACCCGACGGCGAACAAACGGTGACCTCGATATCGCCGAACCGCCGCTTATAAGACCGGTCGGCCGCAGGAGTGACTAGGAAGTTGCCGCCAATGGGATATCGCTTCCGGAAGTGCGTCAGCGCGGTTGCATCAAATGCTCCGGAGTCCCATTTGCATTCGATTGCACTGGCCCCGTCTCGACCCGATGCAAGCACGAAGTCGACTTCGTGACCCGCTTTGTCGCGCCAGTATCGGACGGGTGTTGTGGGGAAATTTGCTTGAAGATGCTCCAGAACCAGGTGCTCCCATAGTGCCCCGTAATCCTCTGGCCGTAACGGATCCCAGCCGCGCGCGAAGCTGACGAACCCGGTGTCGAACCCGTACACCTTCGGCTGCTTAACGATCTCGCTGCTGCCGTCGGCAAAGAATGGGCGAAGCACCGTTATCGCGTGAGTAGTTTCCAAGGCTCTTAAGTGACTCTCCACGGTTGGTCGCGTGATGCCGAGCGCGGAGGCAGTCCTGGTCACCTCGAATTGGCCGCCGCTTTGCCTCAGGAGGTACTCGAAGAGCGCGTTGAATCGATCGATATCGCGG
>DATGIR010000271.1:0-5270 GCA_035295605.1 Fimbriimonadaceae bacterium
GGCTACCCGAACCAGAACAAGATGGGCGACTACATCGGCATGGTCTCGGATAACACCGGCGCCGATGTCGCGTTCACGGCGACCTTCAACCTCGAGGAGGACGTGTACTTCGCGCGGATTCCGGCGGTGAACCAACTCCCGCCGGACGCCTTCGCACTTGTCCGCGGCGTGTTGGTCTCCGGAAGCCTTGGAAGTTTGCAATGGAGCGACGGCAACAGCCTGGTGGCGCACCTGGGGCCAACCGTCAATCCGTCCGAATCTCCGCTTCAGTTGCAGCTCACCGCCCATTCGGCGGTGCTTTCGCCGACCTGGTTCCAGGTAACGCTGGCAGCAGGAGTGAACACGCCGGGGCTTGCGCAAACGCTTTCGATTTGGAATTACACGACTGGAAAGTGGGTCCAGGTCGATTCGCGCCCCGCGACTACTTCACGGCAGACGGTGACGATCTCCGCCGCGGGGACCTTATCGGACTACGTGAACCAGGGCAACGGCGAGGTGAAGGCGTTGGTGGCGTACAAGCAAACCGGCCCGACGCT
Organism: Fimbriimonadaceae bacterium; assembly: GCA_035295605.1. Lineage (GTDB taxonomy): Bacteria > Armatimonadota > Fimbriimonadia > Fimbriimonadales > Fimbriimonadaceae > DAIDHV01. The sequence continues at coordinate 537 of DATGIR010000271.1, forward strand.
GGGCTACCTATGGCAGGCAGCCGTGGACCAGGTTCAGTGGGTTATCGCGCCGTAGGGTGAATTCGGCGGCGGCTACTTTAGATCGGAACGTGACAGGCCCGTGTGTCTCGAAATTCGAGACAGCATTCTCGAGCCAATTTCTTCGGTGTCACGAAAGGCGAAGACGAAGTCGGGCCAATTCGGTCGGGTGAGCACGCGATGCGACCCGGTTGTTCGCTTGACGGTCCAGCCAATTCGTTGAAGCGCCTTGAGTACTTCGCGAGCTCGCACCGCGGGCCATTCGCTCACGCCGCGATAAACGACACGTTTAGGTACGGCTCGGTTTCGCCATGTTCGAGCTTATCGGCAATGGCGCGAAGCGCTAGAACCTGAACTTGCTGAGTGGCAGCGCTGGGAGTCAAGCCATACGCGAGCGCGCCAGGAATCTCAGGGACCTCGGCGATCCACCTTCCGTCGCTCTCTTCTTCAAGCTCGATGCGGAAAACCATTCCAACACAGTTTAACCCGGCGGTCGCATGCATGGGGCACCAGGCGGTCCAGGGCCATCGCTCTCGACGCTCAACTCACGCGCTCAGCCGGAGCGCGATATAGGGCACGAGCGCGAACATGATGATCGCAATCTTGTAAGCGATGATGCCGGCCAGATTCAAAGCGTCGAACTGCTCCTCGCTCATTCGAAACGGCTTGCCGGACAGGTTGTAGAGCCAAGGGTGCGGCAACCGGATCAGCACAAACCAGAGAATCAGGAGGCCGTAGTTGATCGCGGCGCACCAGAGGAAGAAGGATTGAAGGGTTGACGCGCTCATGTTGGGAGTGTACGCCTGTGGCTACCTCACGGTCGGGATCACGGTTTCGGTCTGCGTGACGGTGGACTTAAGCAGCCACTTCCCCTTCGTCCACGTCCACACGTCGACGTAGTCGTGCCGGATGATCACCGGTTCACCACCGCATGACGACGTCAAGGAGGTCATCGAATGTCTGAGCAGCCTCAATCCCGGACCTGATCTCCCGCTTATCGTCCGGATGAGGATAGGCCGAGACGTATTTCCTTAACACTTTCTTCTTCAAATCATCAAGCTGATAGGTTCCGGTCGGTTCGGACAAGACCGGCACGCCCGTCCAGGTCGGATTGAGGAACAAGATGTCCCACCAGGGCTTCGCAAGTCGCTTGTCCTGAAAACCGAGCACGGTTCGCGTCAGACCGTCAGGGCAGTATGCGATTTCCTTGACAGATCCGCGCCGGAGCCGCGTCTCGCCTACGCGGCTGAATCGATGCCGACTTCGAAAGCCGCCGATCCAGCCGGTGTCATGCATTAGAATTGCACGTAGATCAGTGTCCATGCCTCCCTTCCATGTGTCGGTCATCGCCGTTGCGGCTACCTCACCGTCGGGATGACCGTCTCGGTCTGCGTGACCGTGGATTTCAGCAGCCACTTCCCCTTCGTCCACGTCCACACGTCGACGTAGTCGTGGAGGTAGCTCACCGGCTCGTCCTTCCCGGTCACCCCGTTTTTCCCGGGGTCGGTGGTGGTCTCTCGCGACCAGATGGCGGCGACAGAGCCGCGCAGGTTGATCCGCAGGATCTCCGTGCTGTAGTGGGTGGTGTCGCTGTGCTTCTGCTTGCGCAGCTTGAGCATGACCTCGTACTCCGGGCGCGTGATGAGGGCGCCCTTGGCGGTCTTCAGGGTGTAAGCCGGAGCCAGGATGCCGAACAACGTGTCCAAGTCATGCGCCATGTACGCCTTCGACCAGGCGTCGTACTGAATCTGGATACCGGCCTTGGCCTGAGCCTCGGTCATGCCCAGGGGCTCGTCGGACGGCGCCTCGCGGGGCCGTGAAGCGGCTTTGAGCGCCTCGGTTTCCGCTGCGGTCGGCAGCGCGAGGGGGGTGCTCCACTCACCGGGCTCGACGGGTTCCGAAAGGGGCTCCTGGTACGGGAACTCGGTGCTCAGGATGACGGTCCCGAGCACGTCCGCGAAGGTGAGCGCAAGCTTCTTCTCCCGGGGCGCGAGATGGCAGCGCAGGGTCGCGGACATCATCACCGGCAAGCGCGGCTGTTGGCCCTCGTCGGCGGCCCTATGGACGTCGGCCGCGGTTGGGAAGTCGACCTTGTCGACGGCGCCGGGGTGATCGTTGTTGCCGATGCCGAGGCCCTCCAGAAATCGCTGCTTGGCGTCGGTGAGCCGTTCGTCCAAGTCGTCAGAAGGGCCGTCGAGGAGGGCGTTCATCGGGGCGTCCAAAACGAGGGTCGGGGTTTGGTCGAGGGTGAAGGCGAGGATATCGAAGGAGACGGTGAGCTCGATCGAGGAGTCAGGCAGCAGCTTGGCCCGGGCGATGGCGATATTGGCGGGGTGGCGGAGATTGGGAGGAGGCGAGGAAGCGAGGAGGCGAGGGGGGGCACTGGCTGAAGCCAGTGGCACGGGAGCCGGGCACGGCGCGCGGAGCCGTGGCACGTTATTCCCCAGAGACAGGAGAGATGTAAGGGCTAGTGCTGACCAGACTCCCATAGCCGCTTAACCGCTGCCGGCGAAAGGTCCAGGTCCCAAACTGTGAGGTCCTTCACTTCCCCGCCGAACCGGCGCTTGCGCTCCCACGCGTCGATGGGCATCACGCGAACCTGGCTCGAATCGTCCTCGAGCGCCACTTGCCGCTCGCCGATCGACTCGCCGTTCTTGTAAACCCGCAGGGTCGTACCGTCGTAGGTCGCGGTGAGCATCTGCCACTTGCCCGTATCCAGCGGGGTGGTCGTCCGCACGTCCCGGTCGGCGACCCAGAAGTTGATACCGCCCGGGAACTTGGTGAAGTAGCGCCCGGTGCCGACCCTCCCGTCGAACGAGCGGCCAAATCCGGCGATCATCGTGCGGTCCTCGGGCTGCGTATCGATCCGGCACCACAGGTTCAGGGTCCAGGTGTCGCCCTTGTGAATCGGCAGCCCCTGAACGGCTTGGAACGCCCGAGACGTCTTCGGCTCCAATGCCGGGCTCGTGAAGACGGCGCCTCTCTCGGCCAAGTCGACGGTTGCGGACATCGTATTCGGCGTGTGGGCAAGGTCCTGGACGCCCGAAATTACGACCTTCTCGCCGCCGCTCCCAGTCAGGGGCTTCTCCAGCGTCAGCCGGACCGTCCGCCGGTCAGGGGCAAGGTTGGCGCCGGTGACGGCGATGCCCGACCCGAGCTTGTAGTTGGCCACCGCTTCGGCGGTTGCGCGGGAGACGGGCTCCGAGAAGACGATCTTCGCGATGCCGATCGACTTCACTACGCTAGCCGACACCGCGGAGGGCGGGGTCGTGTCGTGGACGTCGATGTCCGCGGAGGCGGATGGCCCGATTAAGTTTCCGGCATCGTCGAACTGCGCGGCCGTCACCCGGGCGGGATCGTTCAGCATGAACGGCCCCGTGTAGATCGTCGAGGACGCGGTCGGCGCGGTGCCGTCGATCGTGTACCGAATGCCGCCCGGCCGGTAATAGAGGGGCGGATCGAGGCGCACCTCGGTGGCATCGCTAAAGCTGCCCCCCGGGGGGCTGATGCTGGGCGCGCCTCCGGCGACGTGGTCGGAGAGCGTGTCGTACAGGGGAGCCGCCGGCGTCGCCCCGTCGTGGGTGTCCTTGGCTACGGTGACCGCGAAGACCTTGATGCGCGGATCGTTCGGCAAGGTTAGCGTCTTCGCACCGGCCGGGATGTCGAAGCCGAGCTTGTAGAGGTACGTGTACTCGTAAAACGTGTTGCCGCCGGCCACGTGGCTATGGGAGGCAAACCACGCCACCTCGCCCGGCTTGACGTAGCCCGGGTCCAGGCCGTTCATCCCGGAGTAGTTCGAGAAGTTGGGGCCCGGGTCGGATGCCCAATCCCGGTTATCCCATTGCCCGACGTAGCCTTCCCAACTCCGCACAGGCGTCGAAGTCCGAATTCCGCCGACCGTGAAGGGAGCTTGAATGTCCTGGTCGGCGGCCGCGAGCAGGTAGACCCGCCGATATCCACCCGGCAGCGGAATGCTCTGGCCGCGCGCGAGCACCGCGTTCTTGGCGCCGTCGGCACTCGGGCCGAGCTTGAAGTCGATGCCGTCCACGGTCAGACTTTGAGGAAGGCACTCGGCGGCGAGGGCACGGCCGTTGGCGAATTCGCCGTCGGCGGGTTTGGCGCGGGTCGAAACCACGTCCGCGTCGAACGGCAAGGCGAGGAGCCTGCTTTGGGTCGCCCTGGCCTTCGCCGGGGCAAGCTTCACCGCATAGGTCTTAAGCGAAAACGCAGGAACATCGGCCACAAGTTCGCCGGCGGCGACCTGCGCCGGACCGAGTTGCAGCTCCTGGCCGTTGAGCTCGCGTGCCGATTGAACGGGGCGGGCGAAGTGCAGGCGAACGCCCTTGGCTTCCGCGCCCGTGAGCTCGCGAAGGCGTACAACGATCTCTTCGCCGTCCTCGGCCTTCTTGAGGGCCTGGACTTCAACCTGATCGCTGCTCGAGGAAAGCAGTGAGATGCTCGTTCCGAGCGTGCCGCGGTGTTCGGAAACGGCAAACGCCCGCAGCGGCTGGTTCAGGCGTTGCGCCTGCCAGGGCACCTGGCCGGTGCGCCAGTCGCCCGAGTGGGGCGCGATCGCAAACACGATGTGGTGCTTGCCAATATCCTGGGTGCCCTGATCCTCGTATCCGCCGCGGGTACCGGGCGTGTAGATCATGGTGAGGCGAATCTTGTCGTCGCCCGGTTTGTCGGAGGCGAACTTGCAGTCGTTGAGGATCC
>DATGIR010000272.1:0-2813 GCA_035295605.1 Fimbriimonadaceae bacterium
GTGCGTTCTCGCTCTGCGCTCAAGATGCTTTGCGTGCGAGCACGAGCTGTTGAATACCAATCTCGCGAGTCGGCGCGAGCGAAAGGCTGCCCGTAATTTCGCCACGTGCACAAGCCAAGAGAAACCTGGCCGACAGCTGGCTCGTCACCGTCAGAGGGCCCGCACTCACACAATCCCCGACTTGTTCCTTGAGCCTCGCCAAGTCGCGCCTCCACCCGGCCGCATCTCGGTCAAGCAGGAAATTTACTGCCAGCAGGTCTGCTGCCGCTTCCGCATCTCCTCGAGTATAGATCTCCTGAACGGCACGATAGGCGACGCTAAGGGGCTCGTTGATTGCTTGCGCGCGCTCCGGCAGTTGTCCCCGTTGCCGCAGGGCAAGGGCGGCGTCCCACAAGGGGGCCGCTACGCCTGCATAAGTTCGGTTGGCAAACGCGAAGAGACCGATACCGTGGTGAGGAAGAAGCAATACGTGTGAGCCGAAGCCGGGGTAGCCCCCGGTGTGGCTGAGCGTAAACCCGAGTTCCTTATCTATAGCCACGATCATTCCCATTCCATATGTCACAGCCTGATCTCCGGCCGGCCTGCTGCGTCCGAACCGCCGGCGCACCTCCGGAAGACTCGATCCCTGGGCGAGCTCACGCACGCTCGCCCGCATGACCGGACCCCCATCGTCTTCGTCCCGCGGGGGCCATGCCGACAGGAGATAGGCTACCCATCTCGCGTAATCTTCCGCAGTGCTGTGGAGGCCCCCCATGGCCCCGAACGAACCGTGCGGTATCGGGGGTTCAATCTGCCAGGCCTCGTCTACCCAGGAGTAGCCAATCGCTCTTTCTGCGACGGGTATGCTCTCGCTGGAGAAGCCCGTCGAGCCCATGCCCAAGGGCCTGAGGAGCCTCTGAGCCATCGCTACATCGTACGGTTGCCCTGAGACGTTGCTGATGATGCGACCGAGTAAGGCGTAGCCCAGGTTCGAATACTCAGGCGCTGTGCCCGGCGCGCGCGCAAAAAAGACGCCCTCCCGCAACAGGCGCGCGAACTCCTCTTCCGGCAGCAGCGTTTGCCTGTCCGCCCATGGATCGTCCCAGACGAATCCAGCGGTGTGGCTCAGCAGATCGCGGATTCGGATTCGCGGCGAGTCCCTGCTTGGATACTCCCAGGAACGCAGCTCAGGAATGTAGGACTCCGCCGGTGCATCCAGTGCCAGCTTCCCTTCATCGCGAAGCCGAAGGACCGATAAAGCGGTGAACGCTTTGGTCAGGGAAGCGATACGAAACAACGTAGCCGCGGTGACAGGGAGGCCGGAAGACAGGTCGCGCACCCCGATGCCGCGAACATACGCAAGACGGCCATCCGCTACGACACCATGGATCAAGCCAGGTATATGGCTTTCAAGTGCGTAATCCCGGAAAAGCGGATCCAAAGCCGAAAACATATCGGACGCACGCAGTCCCTTGGTCATCAAGGACTTCAGCCGAGACGCGATCGGAGCGCCGATGTCAGAACTTGTAGATGACCTTTCCGAGCACCTGCGTGGGCTGGTTCACGAACCAGTCATACTGCACGGCGTTGGCCAGCCTTGGCGTGAAAAAGCGCTGGTCGGTCACGTTGTTCACATTCAACTCGAATCGCCAGGGCTTCATGTCGTAAAACAGCCGAAAGTCGAGGGTATCCTGGTTCTTGATCAGGTCGGATAGGTCCGCACCGTTGATCAAGACGTACGGCGCCCGAGTTTTGTGTATGTAGCCTCCGCCGAACCCGAACCCGGTCAACGGGCCATACTGGAACTGATAGTCGGAAAAGACCGAGAGGCCGAACTTGACCGCAAACGGTGACCAGATGTCCTTCAGCGGCCCGGACGTATAGATGTTCTTGGTCGATGAGGTGGAGAGAGTGACATCCCAGGCGCTCGTCAATTTTCCCTGGAACTCCGCCTCGAATCCCGTAGCACGCTGCTCGCCGGTTGAAATAGTGAACCTCGGATGCGCTGGATCCGTCTGGAACGAGTTCGTGATCGCGGTATCGAAAACGTCGAAGCTCCAGTTGATCAGCTTGTTTTCCGATTCGCCCTTGAGACCGGCCTCGTAAGTGGTTCCCTTTTGCGGCCCGAGGAAGTTGCCTACGCCGGTGTTACCCTGGACGGGGTTGTAGCCGTAGCTGTTGGCAGCCTCGAATGTCGTTCCCCAGCTGGCGTAGGCGTGGACCCCCTTGGTGATCGCATAGTTGAGACCCGCCTGGTAAGTCCACGCGGACTGATTTGGGCGCACGGGTGGGCTGGACTCAAAAGTCTCAGGCGGTAATGGCTCACCGCAACAGGTTCGTGCCAGGTCCTCTGTGTCGTGCGAATACCTGGTTCCCAGATTGATCGTCAGGTTGTCCGACGGGCGCAGCAAGGCGCCGAACTCACCACCTTCGTTGACCTCTACCCGGCGATAGGCGGTTGCAAAAGCGCCGGCGTAACTACCGCCCGGATAGAAGGCGCCCGTCGACCAACCCGGATCGGGTATCAGCGACCAGTTGGGCTGGTACACATTAAATCCGGTCGCGCCGCCGCCTATGAACGTGCCGGCGTAAGGCTCGACGCCGAGCACCGACTGCGTGCGATCGGCTCCGAAAAACAGCGTCTGCTTGTGACCGAAGGCCTCTATGTCACCAAACAGGTTCACTTCGCCCGCCCACTGGGTATCTCTCTCCGACTCCCAATAGAGGTAGACGTCGGTAGTACCTGCCCTGTTCGTGGAGATGGGGCTGAAGTCACCCACCCAGATGAATTTCTGCTTGTAGTCGGCGTTGTAATGTTCGCCAGCGATGCTCAG
>DATGIR010000273.1:0-2364 GCA_035295605.1 Fimbriimonadaceae bacterium
CCGCCCTGGGTCCGGGAGCCGAAGGCGAGTTCGACACCTGCCTGGATCGCGTTCTCCACTACGCCGCGTGGGCGGACAAGCTCGAAGGCACGGTTCATCAGGCGCCGACGCGCGCCCTCGTATACACCCGGAACGAACCGCTCGGCTCCGTCGGTGTCGTCTGCCCGAACGAGCAGAGCCTCCTCGGTCTGCTCTCTGCCTGCCTGCCCCTCGTTGCGATGGGCAACGCCGTGGTCTGTATCCCGAGCCGGGCAAACCCGCTCCCCGCCGTCGAGCTCTACCGTGTGATCGAAGCTTCCGACGTTCCAGGCGGTGTTTGGAACATCGTCACCGGCCATAGCGCGGAGGTCGTACCAAGCCTCGCCTCCCACGACTCCCTGGCCGCCCTTTGGCACTTCGGCGAACCTTCCGAATTCGCCGAGATCCAGCTCGAGTCGACCGGCAACCTCAAGCAAACCTGGTGCCTGGGTGGCGTGAATTGGTTCGAGGGGCCTTCTCCGGAGTTTCTGCGCCGGGCCGTCCAGGTGAAAAACGTCTGGGTTCCGTACGGCGCTTAACCGTCAGCCGCGATTCAGCTCTTTTGAGTTGATAACTGCTAAATCGTTGCGTATAGTATCTGAGTAGGCCGAGGGCGTACAGAGTGGTTCAGATCCGAGGCAAGTCCGTCGCACCCGCTACCCCGAAGGATGAGACCGAGCTCCGCCGCGGGGGGATTCAAGCGCTCTCCAGTCGCGAGCAGCAGGTCTTGTCATACGCCGCCGCCGGCTACCTCGACAAGCAAATAGCCGCCGAGATCGGCGTCTCGCTCAACACGCTTCGCACCTACTGGAAGCGAATCCGGGCAAAGGTCGGAGAAGCCGCCCGAACCGCGCTGGCGGCCGAGTACGTTCGGCAAACCGCCGGCGCCCGAGAGGAGATACCGGCTAAGGCGGAGGTTTCCCCAGGCTCCGTCCCAGCGGTCGCCATTCCTGCTGAGCCGTCCACGGATTCGCCGTTCAACCGCGCGCCGGACTGGGAGCTCGATTTGAGCACCGACACGTTTCGGTGGTTCGCCGATCCGCCGCCCGGAATGGATTTAACTTCCAACGGGAGTGTGCCGGTCGAGGAGCGGCTCTCCTACTTTCACCCGGAGGACGTCCCCCGAATCCGCGGGCTGATCCTTTCAGCCAAGTCGGGCGCGTTGAGCGAGTTTATGTTTTCGGGCCGATTGGTGACCGCGGAGGGGACGTACATTGCCGCCGCCGTCGCTCGGGTTGTGGCTGATGGCTCGGGTCACCCGATCAAGCTGCAAGGGTGGAGGGTCGGTTCACCGTTGGAGACCACGCGGAAGAAGGTCGTCGCGGTGGGCAACTGGTCCTATGACTCCTTCACCCATACGTTCAAGCTCGATTCGGGGTTTAGATCCCTGTTTCGGGTCCGAGGCTCGGCAAGCGCCCTTTGGGAACAGACGCTGGGCCGCTTCCACCCCGAGGATGCCGCGTTTGGCGCGGCCATCTTATCAGGCGCCGCGGCCCTTGACCGGCGAAGATTCAGAGCGGCGTGCAGGCTCAAAGCTGAGGATGGATCCGAGCAATGGGTCGTGCTCAGCATTGTGATCGACAGCGTCCGCGAGAAGGGCCACACGGTTCACGGGACGGTGATCGCCTGCTAGGCCGGCCTCGGAACACGTGATTCAGTGATGCGCGCACTGCTGACTCCGGCTGTTCGAGCAATGAACCGGCTTCGGTACGGGCCGAAGCTGACGCTCATAGCCCTCACCTTTATCGTCCCGCTTGCCCTCATCACTTGGTTCTTCATCGGAGAGACCGACTCGAAGATCGCACAGGTGCGGATGGAGCTTGTGGGTGTTCAGTACGAGCGCGCCGCTCTGCGCCTATTGGCAACCGCCATCAACCACGAGAGTTACGACCTACGCCTCACCCACGGCCTGAAGCAGGGAACGGTCAGCGGGGCGCTGAACCGCCAGCTCATCGATGATCTTCACGAGCTCCGCGCGATTCACATGTCCCATCCGGTCTCCGTGAAACTCCGAGACCGAATGAACAAGGTCCAGCTCGCGGTGCAGCAAGTGCTCAGGGAGTCCGGCAAGGCGAGCGGGCGCTACCCGGTTTCGCACGTGGAGTTGATCCGCTCGATCAGAGCGATCATCGACGACGCCTTGGACGAGACCGAACTCATCCTCGACGTGGAGCACGACAGCTTCTATGCCGCGGATGCCGGCCTCACCAACGGCCCTAATCTTCTCGATGCGATCTCCGAAGCGCAGGTTCTCGTCGTGCAGCATTCCGACCAACCGATGACAAGCCCACGGGATCCCATCGCTTTCGCGTTCCTTGAGAATCGAATCCGCGATGCCGGACATGC
>DATGIR010000274.1:0-4154 GCA_035295605.1 Fimbriimonadaceae bacterium
ACCGTCCTCCTCATTCTCCTGGAACGTATCGCACAGGAGCGCGACCAACGCGTCCGCCTGCGCCTCCGCCTCCTCCCGGTCGCGGCCCGTGAGGCAAGTCAAAGACAGGTCGAGAGCCCAGCGGAGGGTCGTCTCCAGCTCGTGGATGAGCTCCTGCGAGGAGACGTCGGCGGTTACCGGCGCATCGTCGCCGAGGAACGAGATTCCCTTCCATCCCCACGCCTCGGTCGCTTCGTCGAGGAATGTTGGACGCGCCTGGGTCAGGCGCCGAAACTTGAGGCCGCCGCTGGCCAAAAGCTCGCGGGTCACCACCGTTTCGCTTCCGAAGAGCGCGGAGAATTCGCCGGCGGCGCTCCACAGATCCTTCGTGGTCGTGTCGTTGTGGGGCATGGCCTGGAAGCGGCGCTTGCCCCCCGTAACATGTGCTTTCGCGAAGTAGTCGGTGTCGTGCACACCGGCTACGAACTTGCGGGCGCCCGATTTACGCACGGCTTGGGCAAGGCCGGCCTTCATCGGCTCGTCCCAAAACACGGTTTGGCCCAGCGCGAGCAGCGGCACGCCGGGCGCGCTACAGTCCAGCTCGGAGAGGGCCTCGGCGAGGGTCACTTCGAAGTTGTACTACGAAATGCTCGCGAAACGGGTGCCACTCGCTTCACTCCGTGTGTGCCACTGGCTTCAGCCAGTGCCTCTTGTGGCCCTCTCAGCATCCGCTTCAACAGCTTGATTTGGCCTACGTGGTAGGCAGTGTGAACGGCGATCTGGATGAGCCGCCCGACCTGCTTCGAATTGGTTTGCGTTTCGGCCAGCTCGCGCGCCCGCACCAGGTGCTCCAAAAAGCGCTCACGCACACCTGCCCACGCCGCTTCTTCGATGACCGGAAAGTCGGGGAACGGATTCCCCCTCGGCTTCCCCTCGATTTGGTTCAGCCACACCCGGTTCCAGATATCGGTGTGTGCCACATTCGTGGCGACCGAGTAGGGCGCACCGGCCGGCACCCGCACTGCCGCTTCCGGCTTGATGTTCGAGAGCAGCCTGGCGGGCGGGTCGAAGTCCTTGCCTTCGATGAGCTGGTTCAGCGCTTCCCAAGCCGGGTTCATGCCCCAGTTTGCTGCATCACCGGCAACTCGTTTGGCTGCTTGCGTCAGCCAGGTAAGGTCGCGCCATGGTGGCGGCGATCCTGAGCTTGGCGATGTCGGTTTCCGACCCGCCGAAGATTCTGATCGGCAACTACCTCGTGACGGCGCCAAACGGCATCGCGTGGATCGAGCCCGGCCCTGAAGCGTCAATCGGCGCCGTCCTCGATTTTGGCGGCGAGTACGCCGCGGGACTCGCCGCGCCGGACGACTCCTATCACGCCCAAACGATCTCGGTAAACGGAGCATCGGTTAGCATCGAGTGGGGCACAGACCCAGGCGAGCTTCCGGGCGCTGTCGGGAGGTTGATTTCCGACCGCGCGGTGGTGCTTAAACCCCGAGTTCTCGAAACCACGTGGCCCTCCTATCTCGCCCCAAGCTATGAACACGCCGGCCGGGCGGGCGTGGCGACCGAGGCGTTCGGTATCGGCGCGAGGGACATGGAAGTGCAGCTCGGCCTTCGTTGGTCCGTACCCCAAGTGACCGACGCGATCGAGGTACCGCTGCAACCGGGCACCCCCGTCTACTTTCGCTGGCCCTGCCAGCCCAGTCTCGAGATGCTGAACGCGGCGGACTCTCGACATATTGCGGAACGACTCGACCGCGCCAGAGCCGCCTACCTCGCCCGCCGTCCAACCGCTGCCGGCGACTGGGGCGACTTCGTCGGCGCGATCGCCGACAACCTCAACAACAGCCGCATCTACGCATCCGACCAGCCGGAAATCTTCCACTCGGTCAGCCGAGGCTGGGCGGGAGGAAAGCCAAACAACTCGCCGCTCTTCTGCTGGGACAGCTTTTTCAACGGCGCTCTTGCCTGCCTCGACGATCCGGTCACGGCCCGATCCACCGTCCGCGCGATTCTGGGTTGGCAGACCAAAGAGGGCCTCGTCCCCAACTTCGGCCACTGGCAATTCGACAAGAGCCGATCCTCCGACGATCGCTCCCAACCGCCGGTTGGGAGCCTGTGCGTTTGGAAGATGCATCAACGCTGGCCCGACGCCGCCTTCCTGAAGGAGGTCTATCCCAAGCTGCTCAAATGGCACCGTTGGTGGCCGACGGCGCGCGACGGGGACCACGACGGCCTCCTCGAGTGGGGCAGCAACGGGGTCGGCAAGCAGGGCGCCCTCTGGGAAACCGGATGGGACGACACCCCCGAGTACGCGGAAAGCGAGATGGTCGGAACCACACTCGACACCGACGCGGTCGACCTCAACGCGCTGTACGCGATGGACGCCGAGAACCTCGCGCTGATAGCCGACGCGGTCGGTGACCGAGCGACCGCGAAGCAGCTTCGAAACGAGCGCTTTGAAACGATTAAGCTAATGAACGAGCGGCTCTGGAACCCCGAGTTGGGTATCTACTGCAGCCGCAAGTGGCAGTCCAGGGGTGGCAAATTCCTCACGCGGCTCACCCCGATGAACTTCTATCCGCTCATCGCGGGCGCCGCATCCCCCGAGCAAGCCAAGCGCGTGCTCAGCGTCATGACTGACCCGAAGCGGTTCTGGGGCAAATGGATCCTCCCCACGGTTGCCTACGGCGACCCGGTGTGGCCGCAGCAGGGTTACTGGCACGGCACCGTCTGGGCGCCGGTCAACTTCCTCGTGTTTCAGGGCTTGCGTCGCTACGCACCGCCGGAGTTGGTTGCCGAATTTGCACGGAAGAGCGTCGACCTCTTCATGCGGAATTGGAGGGCTCGGGGCTGGTGCGGCGAGAACTTTGGGAGCGACAACGGCGTCGTCCACGGCGACCAGCACTATACGTGGGGTGCGCTCATGTGCCTTCTTGGGCTGGAAAGCATCTGCGCCATCGAGCCCGACGGCGCGGTGACCCTCAACGGCGCCCAGACCGCGGAGCTGCGAATCGACAATGTACCGATTCACGGACACCGTTACTCCGTTGAGACCGGAACCGGCTACGCCCGACTCATCGACCATGGCAGTTTGGTGTTCGAGGCGAGGAGCCGACGATTGACCCGGCGAATCTAGCCTATCCTCCACCCTCCAGCCCCCCCACCGGCTGAAGCCGGTGCCACACTATCCTCTATCCTCCACCCTCCGTCAGGGTTAAATCCCCCAATGCTAGCCGCCCTCGTCGCCGTGTCCGCGCTGACTCACCAGACCGCTCCGGACGCGGTGCACCTCCCCATTGGGCGCGGGGGCTCCATGCAAATCGCACCGGGCGAATTCGCCAACCTCCGGGAAGGCAAGCCGGCAACCTTCGACCAGTTCATCGTCGCCACCGAACACAGCCGGTTCGTCTATCTGGGCGAGCAGCATGCCACCGCCGCCCATCAGGAGCTTGAGGCCAAGGTGATCCGTGCCATCCAGACGTCAGGCCGCCACGTGATCGTCGGCGTCGAGATGTACCAACGCCCCAAGCAGGACGTGCTGGACCTCTGGTCGGAAGGCAAGCTCGAAGAGCCCGAGTTTCTGATTCAAAGCGATTGGAAGGGACAGTGGGGGTTCGACTACAAGTTCTACAAACCCGTCCTCGATGCCGTGAAGGAGTTCAGACTCCCCCTCGTCGCCCTCAACGTCCCCCGAGACTGGGTGCGGGCCGTCGGCAAGGGCGGCTACGCCGGGTTGCCGATGAGCGCCAAGCTTCAGCTTCCTGCCGAGCTGTTCCTCGGCAACGTGGAGCATCGGAAGGTGTTCGAAGCGATGATGGGCGGGCACCAGATGACGGGAACTTCGATGGAGAACATGTACGCCGCGCAAGTGCTGTGGGATGAGGGAATGGCCGACACCGCCTTGAAGTACCTCGCTCGCGTCCCGGCGACTCAGAGCTCCGTCTTCGTCATCATCGCCGGCGCCGGCCACGTGATGTACGACGAAGGCATCAACTACCGCATCACGCGAAGGCGAGGAGGGGCCGGCACAACCCTCGTCATGCTCGAGTCGAAAGCCCCGGTCGAGGTCTCGCGAGGGCTCGGCACCTTCGCCTGCGTCACAGCAACTCCGCCCGACCGGAAACCACGTTGAGCCTGGATAGGGCCGTCAGGAGGTCGCCAATCCAAGGCTC
>DATGIR010000275.1:0-2596 GCA_035295605.1 Fimbriimonadaceae bacterium
GCCTGCGAATGCCGAGTTCAGACCGGGCTGGGCGTACAGCGTCACGTGTGCACCGTTCCCGTAGGTCGCCATGCATGTCGATCCGCAGTTGATGCTTCCGTCCGCGCTGGTCACAGCCCCGACGCCCGACCCATTCGTGGCCGTCGTCAGCGTGTACGAGTGCACCGGAGGCGAGAACACGTACGCGCCACCGGCGCCGCCGCTCGCCTGATACGCCCCTAGCAGCGCGACCGTTCCATCCGCCGAGAGTGCGGCCGAGGAGCCGAGCTGGTCACCTGACGAGCCAGAGTCGTTCGTGAGCGTCGCCGTCGGCGCCGAGCTCGTCGCCCACGCGTTCTCGGCCGGCACCTGGAACAGGTACGCCGCGCCCGCGTTGCTGTTGACGCCGTTGGCGCCTACCACCGCTGTCGTCCCGTCGGCGGAGAGGGCGACAGAGGTACCGAGGTCATTGCCGTACGAGCTTGAGCCCTGGGTCAGCGTCGCGGTCGGCGCTGTGATCGCTCCCGTCCACGAGCTCTCTTGTCCCCGAACAAAAAGAGTTTAGCTCGCTTTGAGAAAGATTTTCGGCAAATCTCACTAGATCCAAATATCGCGCGAGAAATCTTTGGTCTGATGGCGGAACAACAACTGCACTATTCCTTCTTCGAGGGTCGGGACCATCTTGTTCGGACAAACCCGTTCATACCTCAGCTCCCTCGAGCGGACGTACTGAATGACTTCGGCCCGCTGCTCCAAGACAGCTACTTCTCAGACAATCATGATTTCTCGCTACTCGTGCCCTATCGCGTCCGAAACCAAGTGCCGGTCAATGAAGCACTCGCCATCTATGTACTTATGCACCATATTTCCGAGATGACTCGTTATGAGCCGACGAGCCTAGAAAACATGCTCTCTCGGAAAGAGTCGTGGATGATAGAGAGCTTCGTACGATCGTGCCCGCCCACGTTCCTACGCGAGATCATTGCATGGATCATCGGTTTAAACTTCGTTATAGATCGGCGATAGCAAAGACCCCTAGCGGACTCGAACCCTCCTAACAGGGACCGAGGCTCACTTCAGGCGTTGTAGGTCGATCAACAAAGTCCGCTTTCTGGAGACCCAACTCGAACCATGTGATTCATCGTGAACAGGGGTAAATGTAGGTAATACAACGAATAAGCGTAAGTTATATAGTGGAACTAAACGGGGCACTTTCGAACCCCCTTGAAAGCAATAAAGGCCCTTTAGAACGGCTCCGCTACGCGGTCGCCGACCTTCTCGGAAAGGGGCACCAGGGGCCCAAACGGCCACTGCCGGAACGACCGGGTAAGATCGCGGAGGCCGTGAGAGCAGTCGTGAACCTTTGCGAAGAGCCCGCCCGCATGATCGAGATCCATGCGGCCGTCGAGTCTCTCCTAGGCGAACCGGTCAGCCGCGGCACCGTGAAGCAAGACCTGAGCGCCGGTGTCGGGCGTGGCGAGTACGTCCGAGTCGAACGCGGCCGCTATCTCCCGCACCGGCCACGCGAGATCACCCCGGACCAACCGGCATTGCTGGGCTAGTCCAAATAGGCTGAAGCGTCCAAGCGGGTGGGCGAACCGGTTGCCGCCTCGATATGGTTGGCGATGTCCGCGTGAGACGGTGCTCTCGCGCAGGCGAGCGGTTTGAGCCGAGCCGACGCTGACCGCCGGGGAGTTCTACGACGCGCCACCCTCCGATTCCCACGCAAGTACCGCCGCAGACGGGGCTGCGACCGGCCTATGCGCGGGTGCTGGCGCAGCCGGCGGACGACTGCGAGACCCACGGTTGCGGCGACCCGGAAGCGCCCGATGCGTCGTTGGTCGCTGCTGCGGGGCTTCCTGCTCGAGCGTGTTCCTGTAGGCCTCGTAGGCCGCGAGGGCCTCGAAGTCGTGCCGGCGTCGGTTCGGGAAGAACCGCGCCAGGAACGCAGACCACTCGAGCCTCTTCTCTCCCTCCCCACCGAGCCGAAGGTCCCACCTTGGTGCCGGGAGCTTCTGCCGAACGGGATAGCGCTCGTCGAAGGGGCCGTGTTTCCGTGCCGACTCGAACATGCCTTGTCCTCTCGCAACCCCTCGGCCCGCGGCTACATCATTCCGCCCATATCGCCCATGCCGCCCGCCATGCCAGCTCCGGCCTTCTCGGGCGGCTCGGCAACGATCGCTTCGGTCATAAGGATGTTCTTGGCGATCGACGCGGCGTTCTGGAGCGCCGAGCGAGTCACCATGGTCGGGTCGATGATCCCGGCCTTGACGAGGTCCTCGACCTCGTTCGTGTCGACGTTCAGGCCCTGGCCCTTGGTCGCCTTGCGGACGTTGTTGACAACGACCGACCCTTCGAGGCCCGCGTTGTAGGCGAGCTGGCGGAGGGGCTCTTCGAGCGCACGGATGATGATCTGGGCGCCGGTACGCTCGTCCGGATCGCTGAAGCCGTCGAGGTTGATCGACGTGACTGCGTTGAGGAGCGCGACGCCGCCGCCGGGGACGATGCCCTCCTCGAGGGCGGCACGGGTGGCCTGCAACGCGTCCTCGACGCGGTGCTTCTTCTCCTTCATCTCCGTCTCGGTCGCGGCGCCCACCTTCACGACCGCCACCCCGCC
>DATGIR010000276.1:0-3627 GCA_035295605.1 Fimbriimonadaceae bacterium
GAGTAATTCTCGTACATGTGCCCGGCAATGGCACGCGTAAACGCGTATTGGCAATCGGTGTCCACGTTCATCTTCACCACGCCGTACTTGATGGCGGCGTGGATGTCCTCCAGCTCGGAGCCCGAGCCGCCGTGGAACACGAGGTCCATCTTCGCGCCCTTGCCGTGCCGCTCGACGACCAGCGCGTTCCCGTCTCGGAGCACCTCCGGCTTCAGGACCACGTTTCCCGGCTTGTAGACCCCATGAACGTTGCCAAACGCGGCGGCCAGCGTAAAGCGGCCAAGGTCGTGGAGCGACTCGTACGCCTGAAGCATCTCTTCGGGGCTCGTGTAGAGTCGGCTGTGGTGGGCGCCGGTGTTGTCGATGCCGTCTTCTTCCCCGCCCACGATGCCGATCTCGACCTCGAGGATGAGTTCCTGATCGGCGCACTCCTTGAGAAGCTCGCGCGCAAATTTCATGTTTTCGGCCATCGGCAGTTCGCTGCCGTCGAACATATGGCCGTTGAAGAGGTTCGGCAGACCCGCGGTCCGCCGCCGCTTGGTCTCCGAGATTAGGGGGCGAACGAACTTATCGACCTTCTCCGGGACGCAGTGGTCGGTGGTCAACGCAACATAGACCGGAAGCCGCTCGGCCACCCGGTGGATGTGCTCGGCGAGGCAAATCGCGCCAAGCGCCATGTCCTTTGCGGGGCCGCTCAGGAACTCGCCGCCCCCAGTGCTGAACTGAATGATGCCGTCGGAGCCCGACTCTGCGAACGCCGCCATCGCCGCGTTGGCGGTCTCGGTCGACGTTACGTTGATGGATGCGATCGCATAATCGCCCTTCTGGGCCTCGTCGAGAATCCGGGCGAACGTGGCCGCATCGGGCACTGGCATGGGGTTGATCTTAGCATTCGCAGTGGTTGGTGGCTCGTCGGTCGTGGCTGGTGATGACGCTTCATACTTCCCTCGTGCTGAGGATCGTGGATTGGATGCGGCGAACGGCCGTGTACACGATCACCTATGTGCTCGGCTTCCTTGCCGCGCTCACCGTCATCGCCGCCGCCACCCAACCGGAAACCGGAGCCTGGTTGCCAATCTCCCTCGGCTTTCTCTTCTTCGCCCTCCTCGGCTTGCTGCCGCCCTTCAAGCTCGTGGAACTCCGCCTGGCCCTCACCGGAGTCATGACCAGCGGGAGTCTGGCCGCTTGGTTCATCTCCGAACCGCCGGCCGCCAGCGAGCCGCACCGCCGGCTCGCGATCCTCGTCCCGATTCTGTGTGCCACCGGACCCGCGCTATGCCTCTTGCTTCTTGCCCTTCTCTGGGAGCAACGCCGAACCGTGAGCCGCTCGGTCTGGAACTGGCTATCACTGTTGGTCGCGATGTCCTGGCTCGTGAGCTACTACAGCGCCAGCCACAATATCGACGGGGTCACGATCCTTCCCCACGGCAACTTCCGGTTTGACAGCGACGTCGCGCGGGCCCACTCGCTGGCCCACCGCGGGCTTCTCCAGGTGCTTTGCTTCGGCAGCGCGGCCCTCGCAAGCGTCGGCTTGGCCACCGCAAGCCGTGCGACGAGGCCCGCCACGGTGGCAGTGGGGCTCCTCTTCCCATCGGCCCTGGCCCTGTTTGACGAGGGCCGCTACCGAATCGAGTTCGCGGAGCACTTCGCCAAGCGCAGCCTCGCAATCGACGCCATCGTGATCCTCGCCGCCTTCGCGGTTTCGATGGCGGCCACCATGGTTTCCCAAAGCTTCACGGCTAGACGGCAAGCTTCCCCAGGCTAAAAGCGAAACGTTCCCCGTGCGAAATCCGGTATGAACTCAATACATGCCGCTGCTTGTTTTGCTTGGCTTCTCGCTTCTCCTCGGCGCCCGGACCCAAGCGCCTGAACAAGGCACGGTCACGTTCTCGGAGCCGGCAGCCCCCCTCTCGAGGCTGATGCCGCGCCTGGCGGACGTCACCAAACAACCGCTCAAGGTAAGCAAGGCCATGGAGACCGACGTCGTTTGCGTGTCCGTTCACGACGTCACCGTCACCGATCTCCTCAAAAAGGTGGCGGACGCGACGGGCGGAATGTGGACGCAAAGCGACGGGGCGTACTATCTCAGCCCTTCCGTCGGCGGGCGCGAGACGATCAAGGCCAGGTCGCTAAAGGCCAGGGCAGCCAAGCTCGCGATCGATCTCAAGAAGATGGATCCGTCAAACCAGAAGCCTAAGCCCAAGGCGACACCTGGGCAACCGGATGTCAGCATGTTCCAGGGGGACACCGGCGACCCCGTCTTCTATCAGCTGCTCACCGCGATCGGCCCCCAACAGCTCGCCACGCTGCTTACTGGCGACCGCGTGGTGCTAAGCACACGGCCGACCGCGCGCCAATACCCGCTCCCAGTCGGCGATGACGTGCTGGCGAACTATATCCAACGACACAACGCTGAGGCAGACCGAGCGGCGGAGAAGGCCAAACGTCAGGCCGGGGCCGGCGATGCAGACGGCGGCGAAGGCCCGCCGATGCCGACCGGATTCTCGGGCTTCGGCAATCACGACCGGATCAACGGGCACGTCGAGAAGGCGCTGCTCATCATCACGCGCTCGCAAGGGATCGTCTCAATCATGGGTAACGGCGAGATTTCGGCAGAGCTGGTGCTGTACGACGCCGCGGGCAAAGAGGTCGGCCGGGACCATGCCGGCCTTGGAAGCTTCTTCGCGGAAGACGAGATGGAAGAGTTGATGTCCTCCGCGACCGGCAAGGCCCCAACGTCGAACGAGCCGCCGCTCGAGCTCTCGCCAGATGCCAAGCAGTTCGCAAAGTATCTGCACACCATGCAAGCCTCGAACGGCCAAAACGGAATGGCGGGAATGAGCGCCGAGGCGCAGAAAGAGTTTAAAGCGCGCCTGATGCACCCCGAACTCAACGATCCATTGAGCTATCCCGCGGACTTGCTGGTGTCGTATGCGAGGCTCAAGAAGCTGCAGCTCGTAGCCTCGCTGCCCGACACATTCGGCATGTGGCTGATCAACCTGATGCTGTCGTCCGCAACTCCCTCCGGCATCGAAAGGAAGCTTGCCGGCGATACAAGCCTGGTCGCAACCACCGCGGACGGTTGGCTCACGGTTTCGCCGGGCGACTTTCGAGCCGAGCCGATCAACCGAACCGACTTCGCGGGCGTGCTGGCGACGATGACGGCTCAGACCGACCCGACCATCGATCAGATGGCGGCGGCGGCCCTCGCCGGGATCGGCGATCCGCTTCACGGCATGCTCCCCGAGTTGTGGATCGCGCTGTCAGCCCCGTCCCTGGCGAATATGTTCATGGACGACTGGGACATGCTCCGCCTCTACGGGTCGCTTTCGTCCGAGCAAAAGAGCGTTCTGCTTTCCAACAAGCGCCTCACGCTCGGCGCGCTCAGCGACGCGCAGAAGGCGCTGCTCGATCGGATAATCTACGGCGCTTCCGGGACCTTCATGTTTTTCGGAATGGGAGACGCACCCCTCAAGATCGAACAGAAGCACGAGGAGGGCTCGCTGCTTGGCGGCGCCGACGCCATGTTCAACGACGCCCTCGAGATGTACGGCATGGACGGCGAGTCGCCTCACGACTATCGAGGCGAGCCGACTGAGGTTGCTCCGAACGGCCTCCTGCCGGCCA
>DATGIR010000277.1:0-8393 GCA_035295605.1 Fimbriimonadaceae bacterium
GGTGAAGATCGACAACTTCACGTTCGCCCCCACCCCGATCGCGGTTCAGCCCGGCTCGCGGGTCACATGGACCAACGGGGACGACATCCCGCACACGGTGGTGGAGGTTGGCGGCAAATTCAAGTCGACCGTTCTGGACACGGGCGACTCTTGGAGCTACGACTTCAAGGAGAGCGGGACGTTTGAGTATTTCTGCTCACTGCATGCCCACATGCGCGGCAAAGTCGTCGTCCATTGACCGCGCCGGCGCAACGCGGCATACTCCCGGTGGGCGCAGCCCGGTAAGCGACCATCGGCGAGGAATGGCACGAGAACAAAAGAAGGAAACCGACTTCCTGTTCGAAGCGACGGTCATCGGTCAGCTCGATCTCGCGTTCAGCCTTGCCCGGTGGCTGACCGGAAAAGATGCCGATGCGGAGGACGCGGTTCAGGAGGCGTCCATCAAGGCGCATAAGGCCATGTCGAGCTATCGGGGCACGAGCCGCCGAGCCTGGTTCCTCGCGATCGTCCGCAATGCGTGCATGGACCTACTCAAAAGGCGCGGCTACGAGGAGCGGCGAACGGTGGAAGCGGATCCGGAGCTGGCCGCGGACTCCGATTCGAGCCCGGAAGCGATCGTCATTCGCGCGTTCGAGAGCGAGGAACTTTGGGCGGCGATCGACCGGCTCCCGCTTCCGTATCGCGAGATGATCGTGCTGCGCGAACTGGAAGAGCTCTCCTATTCGGAGATCGCGACTGCGGTCGGGGTTCCGATCGGAACGGTTATGTCTCGCTTGGCGCGGGCGCGCCACCGCCTTCAGGCAGAGCTTGTGGGCAGGAGCGTGGAGGTGGAGCGATGACCTGTGAAGAGGTGCGCGAGCTGCTCGGGCCGTTCTACGACAACGAAATCACCGATGTCCTGGTGAGCAAGCGCCTAGCCGAGCATCTGGAGACGTGTCCGAGCTGCGCCGCCGCGCTCGAGGCGATGACCCACGTTAGCCGGGCCCTGCGCGAGTCGCCGCGACGGTATGCGGCCTCCGACCGGCTCAAAAAGGCCGTTGAGGGGGCGACTGGAGTGGAGCCGCTTGCCGCCGTTCGTGAGCGGATCACCGCACGGCCCAAATTCCCGATCTTGTTCCCGATCGCCGCCGTGCTTCTTTTGAGCGTGTTTGTGGTGGTTGTCGTGATCGCGACCCGTCCGTCGGCGCGGTTGGAGCAGGAGCTCGTCGCGGACCACGTACGGTCGCTTCAGGTCAGCCATCTGTTCGACGTCGCGTCCTCCAATCAGCACGTTGTCAAGCCGTGGTTTCAGGGGAAGCTCGACTTCTCGCCGAAAGTGCCGGACCTGGAGAAGGACGGCTTCCCCCTCGAGGGCGGAAGGCTGGAGTATGTTGCGAACCGGCCGGCAGCGGCGCTGGTGTATCTGCGCGGCCAGCACACGATCAACGTGTTCTGCCTCCGAGCGACCAACCTGAATCTTCCGGGCGGCGTGGATGAGCGAAACGGGTTCAACCTGGTCGCCTGGACCTCTGGCGATCTCACCTACTGGGCAGTCTCAGACGTGAACCCGGACGACCTCTCCACGTTCAAGAACCGGTTCGTCCAGGTTGCGGGCGACTAATTCTTGCCGAACGCGAAGAACGCGGGAAGGGCTTCGCCGCTGTTGTCGAACAGAGTTAGCGCGCGGAAGCCGTTCTCGCTGCGGCCGGGGGGTGGCAGCCAGGCCGGCGCCCACCAAAGCACTCCGACCCCGTGATGCCCGGGAGTCGACTTCACAAGCTTGATCAACCGCGACAGATACTCGGCCTGCCCTTCCGGGGTCGGCTCGATGCCCGCCACCGGGCTGTTGCCGCCGACGGCGCCCTTCTTGTAACCGATCGAGGTCTCGGCGATGAGCAAGTCCCGGTGATACCGGTTGGCGAGATCGGTGAGGTTGGCCTTAAGCTGATCCATCGTGCCGTGCCAGAACGGGTAGTAGCTCAGACCGATGATGTCGACCTCCCCGCCCCGGGCGAAGTAATTGTCGAACCAGACCCGGGAGACATTGTTCCGGCCCCCCTGGTCCAGGTGGATCATGATTCGAGGCTGGTGGCTGCCGGCGCCCTCGTGGATCCCGGCGATCGCCGATTTGAGCAGCCGAATCAGCTTGTCCCACCCGTCGCCGTTCACCTCGATCTTGCCGTCCGGCCACAGCATGCCGTTCGTGATCTCGTTGCCCGGTTGGACTACCTCGGCAGGCGTACCCTGGTCGACGAGCGCCTTGACGACGTCCCGACTGTAATCGTGGAGGGTCGTGACAAGCTGCTCGAACGAGAGGTTCTTCCACGCGGAGGGCTTGTTCTGCTTGCCGGGATCAGCCCACCAGTCCGAGTAGTGAAAGTCGAGCATGAGCCGGAGTCCGGCATTGTGGACGCGCTTGGCCATCGCAAGGGTGTGGTCAAGGTCGCACCAACCCTTTCCCGGCGCCTTGAGCCAAATTCGGAGCCGCACCGCCGTCCAACCGGCTTGCTTCATGGCGACGAGCGGATCTACGACATGGCCCTGGACCTTGTACGTGGCTCCGGTGGCCTCAACCTCCGGGATTTCGGAGGGGTCGCCGCCGCCGTAAAAGACGGGGCGTGCGCCGGTTACGGTTAGAAGCAGTGCCAGACCCGCGAGCATAGCAGGAGTATGGGCGGAAACCGAGCACCTTAGAGGACGTCGGCGCGGGGGCGGGCGGTCAAGTACCGCTCGAGGTAGATCCGGTCGTGGCCCTTGACGAAATTCTTGTTCCGCCCGAACTCGACGTAACCAAGTTTTGCATAGAAGCCGGGGGCCTGGAACGTCACCGTGTCCACGTAGGCCCGCGTCGCCCCGACACTCCTCGCCTCCGCCTCGATCGCGCGCACGAGCGACGATCCGACGCCCCGCAACCGGTTCGGCTCGGCGACCCACAATACTTGAATATGGAGCCAGTCGAGGAACACTTCGCCGATCACGCCGCCGATCACGTTGCCCTCGGTGTCGCGAGCCGAGACGACCAACGGCTGTTGCGGCATCGGCCCGAGGACGTTCCGGTTGAATGACCGCAGGCCCTCGTTGATGGGCGCGCAAGACGCTTCGCTGAACTCTTCGCGGGCGACTATGACGCCGGGCGGTTGGAATGTCACGGCTTCCCTTCGTGCCATCTCGATGTATGATGCCTCGCCGCAGCGAGATTTGAATGCCGCGATTGCAGTACCGCCGGCATCTTCGAACTCAGGCAAAGGGAGTGTACGACGAACCTGAGAGAAATATAAGGCCCGATCTCCAGCCAAATTCCCCGTGGGACCGGAGCGGGACCCGGAACTGCGGAAACTTACGGCAAGTATTTCGTTCTGATATTGCAATCGCAGGAGAAACCATGAACCTCGCCATCAGCTTGATTACTGCCCTCGCTTTCACACAGCAAGCGCCGCCTGCCGCGCAAACCGCGACAAAGACCGATCTAACCTCCCTGGACCGAACCTACAAGGTCGGCGACGAATCCAGCTATATCCTCTCGGTGGAGAGCGATGGCGGCCCCATGCACCTGGGAGCGAAGATCACGGTTAAGACGCTCAGCCTCCTGGACGGAGGAAAGGCGAGCCAAGAGCTCACGGCCAGCCAGTTCACCGGCGGACCGGACGGCGCCGGCGCTCCGGAGAAGGTCACCTGGACGTTCGGAAAGGACGGGATGGCGGCGGCGGACTTCGACGTCAGCTCAGGAAACATGGTCTATTCGGTGATCTCCATGCTCTCGGTGGTCCCCGGCACGATTACCCCCGGCAAGGAGTTCAAGGTCGACTGGACTTCGCCTGACAAGGCCTCTACGATCAAGGGGTCCGGCACGTTCGAAGGGCTGAAGGAGGTTAACGGGGTGAAGGTCGCGGTGGTCAAGACCACGTTGGAGGTCTCTCCTGGCGGCCAATCTGCCGCGACGCTCCGCAACACGTCGAACTTCGACC
This sequence comes from Fimbriimonadaceae bacterium, assembly GCA_035295605.1. Lineage (GTDB taxonomy): Bacteria > Armatimonadota > Fimbriimonadia > Fimbriimonadales > Fimbriimonadaceae > DAIDHV01. Next base: position 3,945 of record DATGIR010000277.1, read on the forward strand.
CGACCAACGGGCGCCTGGTCAGCGCCGACGGCAAAGTGGAGCTGCAAGGCACCGTCTTGACGATCTCGGTGAAGGCCGGCTAGCTGGTCTGACGCCGCAAGAAGATTCGAGCCAGGAACCGCTCGATCGAGCGGGAGGCTTTGTACATCGTGCCCTGGTGGCGGTCCAACATGCTGATCGGCCACCGGGGCTTCCCTAGGTCGGCATCCTTGTAGGCCACCGATGCGTCCTTGAGCGGCATCCGGCCCGGCCGGTGGTGGGTGCCGAAGAGGTGGTCCCAGAGGGCCACGCCCCAAAAGCCGACAACTGCGTCGTTCGACGTCGGCCGCCAGTGATGCATCAGATGAAAGCCGTAGATATAGCGCGTTAGCCGGCCGATCCGCGGCGACTCCAGCTTCGGCCGCCAAAACCTTTCGTAGGACAGGTGCAGCACGGCATGCCACATCTCGTAGCTGCCGTAGAGCAGGGTCACGCCGAACATGACGGGGAGAACGATCGGCTGGTGCGGCAGCAGCAGCTTGAGCGGGAGGGCGAGGAGACCCAGGAAGAGCAGGTAGAAGATTGAGGCGGTGTAGAGCGGGAACATCATCGCCTCTTCCTGATGGCTCTTCTCGATCGGGTACTCGCTCTTAACCTGAACAAGCTTTTCGGGATCCTTCGGGGTGACGGGCGCCTTCACGTAAGTCAAGCCATGGTGGAGGCTGTGGGCACGGTGCATCGATGCCATGAACGGCAGCACCGATGAGTGAAGCAGATAGCGATGGTAGATGTACTCGAACAGGCTCATTGGGAGCCCGAGCGCGATAGTCCAGACGACGATCAGGAGTGGATGGCTGAGCTCGTCATGAAAGATTCCCGGAATCAGCCACGCGAAAAGGCATAGGAACAGGGCCAACTGACCGAGGACGGCGGCGAGAAACTTGATAAGCGGAAAGGGCTCGGACGCCTCATCCAATCGGTCGTGGGTTTCGAGAAACGCGTTGCGTTCAGCTTCTTCGTAAGCCTCGATATCCTGAGGCATCACCGGACTTGAATTCACCGTAGTTAGAATACTCCCCGGAACCCGATCAAGACCGCGATGTCCCCCGAAATAGGGACGCCCGTTAAGCCGGCGTTAACCGCATGAGCTGCCGGATGGCGCCCAGATGAAAGGCCATGTGGGGAAGCGTGGCGAGCGCCCCGCACAAGGTCGTTTCGTCGCTCCACTCCGAATGGTTTCGGAACCATTGCATGAAGGACGCGTACTCGGTGCGGATCGCCGCTTTGAGTTCTTCCCACTCCGCTTCCGTTGCCTCGGTCTTGAGCCAGGAATCGCTCCAACTTCCGGCCGGCTCTGGGGCGCCGTGGACGGTGTTGGAGCCGCGCAGAGCATAGAGCAGGTGATAACAGTGAGCGGCGATGGTGGCGCTGTCAGGGCCGGGGCGGTGCGAGGCCTTCCCGGCCGTCAAGGAGTCGAAGGCGTCGAAGAGGCCCTCTTTCCCTTCCACGAACCACGTGTACGTGTTGACGGGCTCCTTCCCTTCGAAGCATTCGCGGAGCAGCATGACGGCGGCGGACTGGAACGTGAGCGAGGCCATGACCAGATTATAGACATATGTCTACGTGAATAGTGGTTGGTGATTGGTGATTGGTGTCTGGTCCCTGGTCCCTGGTCCCTGGTCACTGGTCTCAGCCAGTGGCGATTCGAATTCGCTCGATGATGTGCTGGCGCTCCCGGTCTGGCAGCGTCGGATCCTGAAGGCGGTCAAGGAGATGGCCGATCCCCTGCTCGTCCGGCTCCATCGGTACCGGGCTCGAATCCCCCGGGGCGGGAGGCGCAGAGGGCGGCTGCGGCTTCTCGCTGGGCGCCTCCGGATGCTCCGGCCTCAAGAGATGATCCCGCACGATCTTGCTCAGATACTCCTGACCCAGGAACGGAGCCAGGGCGGTGATGGTGTTCACGTCCAAGGGCGTTCCCTTCTCGGCCTGCTGGATGACGAGCTCCTTGAGCTCACTTTGGCCAATGAAGGGTGCGAGCCGAACGATCACGCTGCGGCCGTCTTCGCGCCCGTTCCCGTGCCGGAACTTGTCATCGCCTCTGAGGTAGCCCGCGAGCATCCGCGCCTCAACCCCGATCTCGCCGAAGTCGGCGGTCTCGGGCACCGCGCCGAAGAGCCCGGCAGGCACCTGACCCGACTCCTCGAGGCGCCGTAGGACGCTGTTGTATCTCTCAACCACTCGGCGGGCACCGGTGGACATCGAGCCGGTGAGACTGGCATGATCGCACAGGTCGGCGATTTCATTGAGGAGCCGCTTACAGGCTCGGGTGTCAAGTTCTTGGTTCATGGGTTTCCTCCAAATCTGGCGGTAGGGCGGCGCGAAGGCGCTCGCGGCCGGTGTGCAGGCGCCATTTGACGGTGGTACGCGAGAGGCCGAGGAAGTCGGCTATCGACGAAACCGGCCAGTCGTCGAAGTAGTAGAGCTGGAGCACGGGCCCCAGGTCCGGGCCGAGTTCCTCGATCGCCGCCCGCAGCGCACAGCCTTGGCGCTCCCGTTCGATCTCGGCGGCAATCGAAGGCGTGTGGGCGAGGATGACGTCGTCGAGCGGCACGTGATCGCGCCGCTCACCGGCGAGAAGGCGCACGGCCCGGTGCCGCACGATCGAGCCGAGCCACGCTCCAAATGAATTCGGGTCTCCAAGGGCGGGGAGCGCCTTGTACGCTGCCAGGAACGAGTCTTGGACCGCGTCTTCCGCGCTGTCCCGTCGTCTGAGGATTGCGTTTGCCTGGGCCATGGCTCCGTCTCGGTATCGCCGGACGAGGGCGTCGAACGCGGCGAGGTTGCCGAACTTGGCCTCGACCACCAGGTCGGCCTCAGCGAGACACCCCCACCGCAACGCGTTCATCTGGCTCACTCTGTTAGAGACCGCGAGCCTTCGGTTGGATAGTAGGCGCCGGTAACGTCCGGCGCCACCTACCTACCAGCCCAAGTCCCGATGGAGGGCCGCCGCGAGCTTGGCGGCCATGATCCCGTCCGTCTTCACGCTCGGATGCCAATCGGAGCCCAGGCCGTCCTCCATCTTCTGCGGTTCGAACTGGATCAGCCGCAGCCGCTTGTCGTTCATCCGCTCGATCATCCGCTGGAGATAGCCCACCAGGGTCGAGAGCGCCTTTCGGTTGGGCGGGTAGCCGTCCGACATCATGCTCCCGGTGGCGCAGTAGACGAGAGCCTTCGGATAGTGGCTCCAGACCCGGCGGATGAAGGCTTCGTAGGCCGCGGTCCATTTCTGTTCGTCGGGATTGCCCGGACCGAAGTCGTTGGTTGCCAGGTTGATGACGACCGCCTGCGGGGCCGGTCCCTTGAAGTTGAACGCCGGCGTCGGCTGGGTGGGCAGCACGAGGTCGTAGATGGCGGGGATCGTATTGTCCGGCCACATCTTCCGGCCCGACCACGCAATGATGTCGACGTCCGCGCCTACTTCGCGGGCGGCGATGCTCGCGTAGCTCATGTAGGCGTTCTCGGTTTCGGGCTTGAAGTGTTCGTTCTGGTTCGGTCCCTCGTTGCCGTAGCCGCACGTGATCGAGTCGCCGACGACTTCGAGGTGGCGATCCACCTTCATCGGGCTCAAGGCCGCCGTACCCTCGAGCGAAAAGCCCTTGAAGCGGGTTGTGCCGACGAAGGCCTCGGTCCGCTTGACCAGGTCCACGACGGTCACGACCGGGCGACCGACGCGCTCCGGAAGGGGTGGCAAGTCGATACGCCGCTCGTGATCTCCCTCCTGAAGGTCAAGTATCTGACTCGGGCTTCCGTTCACAACGACTTGCCAGAGGTCGTGCCAGCGGTCGTGGCCCGTCTCCTCGAAATGCACGGTCAGGCCCCTCAGATTCTCCGCTCTAAGCCGAACGCCGCAGGCCGGCCACTCGCATGCGGGCGCTTCCGGCACGCTCCGGTCCCAGCGGCCTACGTAGGTGATGTCGGAACTCGTCGGGAAAACAACCGACGGAGCCAGGAGCAGTAGCGCGGCAAGCATGCTCGGCTTATACCCTTGCTAGTAAGCGGATCTCACGTACGACCAGCCCGCCTCTTCCTTGCGAACCACCTCGGCGACTCCGGAATCAACGACGACTGCGTACGGAATCAGGTGCTTACGGTCGATGTTCCGGCCGCGAATAGTGTTCCCGCAGGCGGCGAGGACCACGCCTTGCCCGTGCAGCTTGTCGAGTCGGGTTCGAATAGGCCCGGAGCGGGTCAGGAGAAGGTCGATCCCGTCGTCGTGGCACACGATTTCGAGCTCAACCTTCTCGTCCTTGAACGCTTTGATCAGGTTGGCGGCATTGCCGAGAACCTTGGCCTCCGCGCCAATGCCCATCCCGGTGAACTCGAAGACCGCGCGATGGATGTGTTGGAGGCCGGCGCCAGTGAGGAGGAGCGGGACGAAAGCGATTGGGAGCATCGCCTCACGTTTTATCC
>DATGIR010000278.1:0-7584 GCA_035295605.1 Fimbriimonadaceae bacterium
GTTCACGCCTGACCTGATGCCCAGCGACGTGCTCGGAACCCTCGTCTTTAACCCGAAAGATGCGACTTTTGAGCTCAGGCTGGGCCCGATCTTTGTGAATGTCCTGCTGGCGGACGAGGTGAACCGGACGCCGCCGAAAACCCAGGCCGCGCTGCTCGAGGCAATGGAGGAGCGCAAGGTCACGATCGACGGCAAACCGCACTTCCTGCCGCCGCCGTTTCTTGTGTTCGCAACCCAGAACCCGATCGACTTCGAAGGAACCTATCCGCTGCCGGAAGCCCAGCAAGACCGCTTCCTGCTCAAGGTGCTTGTGGACTATCCGACCAGTGAGGCCGAGGTGGAAGTGCTCCGCCGCAACCACGCGGGCTTCCGGCCCCAGAACCTCGACGAAGCGGGAATCAAGCCGGTCATCACCGCGGAGGAGCTCGCCCAACTCCAAGCGGAAGTTGCGAAAACCACGGTCGAGGACAAAGTGTTCAGCTACATCTATGACGTTGTGAGCTCGACGCGGAGCGCTAACGACATCATGGTCGGCGCCTCGCCGAGGGCAGGACTGGCGCTTCTGAACGCGTCCAAGGCGATGGCTCAGCTGCGTGGCCGCGACTTCGTCATTCCGGACGACGTGAAGGATCTCGCCCTGCCGGTGATGCGGCACCGTGTGCTGCTCCGACCCGAGGCCGAAGTCGAAGGGCTGACCGTCGACCGAGTGCTCGCATCGCTGATCGATTCGCAACCGGTCCCACGCTGATCCCAGGTCACCGATCCCCGGTCCCCAGTCACCGATCCCCGGAGTAGGTAGCATCAACCGCGCCGCCCCGCTGCCGCGTCTATAAAGTCATGTTTCCCACCGCACTCCTCGCCGCCGTGTTCGCGCTCCAGGGAGCCGGGCAAAAACCGCCGCCAACGGGCACGACTCAAGGGACGCAGACAGGTGCGGCTCAAACCCAGACGAGCCCGCCGGTCCCGGCCGGCATTCCCGACAAGTACCTTGCGCCCGCGCCCGGTCCAGGCTCGGCGATTGCGCGTGTGGACGGCCAGTCGATCTTCGGGCACGACGTCGAATCGCTCCTCTGGGAAGCCTTCGGGCCCCAATCGGTTGAGGATGTGATCAACCTTGTGATGATTCGCCGGGCGGCCACCAAGGAGAACGTCCACGTGACGACGGCGGAAATCGAGAAGCGGTTGAAGGACAACATCAAGCTGTTCGACGAGCAGAGCAAGACCGACCAGCAGCGCGTACAGCAGAACCTGACGGTGGAGCAGCTCCTAGTTCAAAAGGGCTTTCCGATGTCACGGCTCTACGTGGATACGGAGATCGAGGTGACCCTGGACAAGATCGCCGAGAAGGGGTTCAAGCCCGACGCGTACGTCAAGGTATCCGTCCTGCTGTACAAGCCGACCGGGCCGACGGCGGCGGACATCGCCACCGCGCAACAGAATGCAAATGCCGCGGTGGCGCGGCTGAAGGCGGGTACCTCCAAGTGGGAAGCCGAGGTCGCCAAGTGCAGCCTGCCGCCTGAGTTCATCTCCAAGGGCGGATTGCTGGGCTGGTTGGAGCAGTCCACGTTCCCAGCCGACGTAGCGCCGAAGGTCATGGCGCTTCAACCCGGTCAATTCACCGACGCGATCAAGTACGAGGGCCAAGGCATCACGACCTATCAGGTGTTCCGAATGGAGCAGCTTGGGAGCAAAGCCGTCGGCGCCGATTTGGACGGACTCAAGGCGCGCTATCTTCAATCGCGCCATCAGCCGCTGCTGACCTCGATCCGCGCGGCGGCGAAGATTGAAAGATTTCCGACCACGGCGCCGATCGCCGGAAAGTCGTAGCCGGCAACGCCTTGCGACAAGGGTGAAAGGGCGGAGTTTACGCGAGCCCGGGCCTCCGTGCCCGATCCATTGTTGCCAACCTCCGTGCTGAAGCTCGCGTTGGGATAATACCCGAGTGTTCTAACGGATCAAATCCCGAAAAGTTTCAGGAAATGGGTCTAATTGGGACCGAATTGAGCATCTCGAGGACGCTCTTGATCGGTCATCCGGGCGTGACCTGGCGGGGCTGGCTGGCCGAGAATCGGGGCGCGGCGGACCTGCTGTGCCTCGATCCTGCCGACCCGATCCAACCACGACCTGCTCAGTTGACGCTGCTTCATGAAGGGGCGCCGAAAGCTTGGCGCTTCTTCGGAAGCGTGGACGGCTTTCGGGCGCCGCACCAGCTGATCGCCGGCGCGGTTCGGCTGATGGAGAGCGTGGTGGGCGACGTGCTCATCCAGGCGCCCGCGTACCGGCCGTCGCCTCTGGCTCGCCAAACCCTCATGCTCCTTGCGGAGGCGCTACGGCCGGACCGCGTCGTCATCGGGAGCAGCGTCGAGATGAGGCCGAACGCGTTTGGGCCGTCCCCGGAGTTCGTGGAGCTCGAACGAGCTCGATCCCGGAAGGTGGAATCCGCTCAGCGTAAGGCGCGGTGGCTGGCATTCCTGGACTGCGCGACCGAGCAGGAGTTCCTCCTGGATCGGCTGCCTATGGAAGGGGCCCGCCTCGGCAGCGGAAAACCGCTAACCCGAAAAGAGCTCGACACGCTCCTGCCGGGAGCGGTGCATGGGGAGACCCTCGGCTCCACGCTCTTCGTGGTCACCAACGAACCGCTCGACGACTACCATGCCGGCCGCGCCTTGGACGCGTGCCATGCCACCAAGCTTCATGCGGCGAGGGAGACCGACTACGAGGGTTTGCTTTGCAGCCTGGTCCGTGGCTCGGGCGAGGACTTTGCGCTAGCGATCATTCGCAAGCTGGACTTTGCCCGGGGAGCAGTGAAGCTGATGAGCGACGCGGTGCCTCCCGCTCCGGCGGCAGGGTTGCGCATCGGATCCCTACGGATCGACCCAGCGGGGAACGAGCGGGGCGAGATTGCGCCGTGGCTGGTCTGAGCAATGATCAGTCCGCCCGGGTGAACGTCAGAAAAAGCCAGAACAGCGCCAACTGCGCGACGAGGCAGCTCGAGCAGAGGAGCAATCCGATTAAAGCCGAATCCCGGTTACGACTCTTAAAGCCCACGGCGGACATGAGGAGCCCCGCCAGGGTGAGCGGAACCGACACCCGCACAAGCGGCCAGGTCGCTCCGGACGGCAAGAGACCGAGAATGAGGGCCAAGCCGGCCAACATTCCCGAGATCTGTCCGGCCACGGCAAAGGTGTCCGGAGTCGAGCGCTCCGAACGTGGCGACACCGCGGGGCCGCCTTCCATCTACCTTCCAAACGTGGGCGTATCAGCCAACTTGAAGACGGAGAGCAAAACTCCGACAAAGCAGAGCGCAAGCACGATCAGAACAACGCAGATCGAGCTCAGCACGATCCCGGCGACGGCCAAGCCCCGGTTGCGGCTCTTGAGCCCCATGATCGAGAGTGGGAGCCCGACGAGGCCGCATGGGATCGAAAGAGGGCCGAGAAAGGGAAACCCGACCGAGCAGATTCCGAGCACAAACCCGGCGACCGCGTAGTTGTCCCGGTTCGACTGCTCCGGACGAGTAATCGTTCGGGGAGGCGGCGGCAACGGCTGAACCTGGCCGGCAACGATCTCCTTCAACAGGGATTGGCCGCACCTGCAATAGGCGGCAGGTTGCTCCACGAGCGTGCCGCACACCGGGCATTGGACTGCGCGCTTGCTAGGCATCCAACTGTCATCAGTGTAGCCCGGCCCACTTAGGCCGAACCTGCCAAAATAGTTAGGTGAGCCTCCCCATTCGCCCAAACGTTTTGGGCATGACGCCGTACGTGACGGGCAAGCCGATCGAGGAGGTCAAGCGCGAGCTCGGGTTAACCCGCGTCATCAAGCTCGCCAGCAACGAGAATCCTCTCGGCCCGTCGCCGAAGGCGGTCGCTGCCGTCAAAGCCGCCGCTACGCGGATGCACATCTATCCGGACGGCGCCTGCTTCGAGCTCAAACAGGCGATGAGCCGCAAATTCAACGTACCGGCGCCGAACATCTTCGTCGGCAACGGCAGCGACGAGCTGATCCACTTGCTCAGTCTCCTGCTCCTGGCGCCCGGCGATGAGATGCTGATGGGCGAGCCCGGGTTCGCCCGGTACCCTGCCGGCGCGCACCTGGTCGAGGCGACCGTGACACGAATTCCGATGAACTCGGAGATGCGCCACGACCTTCCCGCCTTCGCCCGGGCCGCGACCGAGCGAACCAAGCTCATCTTCATCGCCAACCCGAACAACCCCACCGGCACGATCGTTCGAAAAGCCGAGGTCGACCGGCTCCTCGCCGACATCCCCGATACCACCGTCGTGGTTCTCGACGAAGCCTACGCGGACTTCACCGTCGGCGTGAATGACTTCCCGGACAGCATCCCCTACGTGCTCGAGGGCCGCAACGTGGTAGGGCTTCGAACCTTCAGCAAGTCGCACGGGCTGGCCGGCATCCGGCTGGGCTACGGCTTCGCGCCTGAGGCGCTCATCGACGCCTTTCACCGGGCGCGAGAACCTTTCAACGTCAATTCACTCGCCCAAGTCGCGGGGATCGCGGCCCTGGACGACGACGAACACCTGCACAAGACGGTGGAAAACAACCGGCGAGGTCTCGAACGCCTCGCCGGCGCCTTCCGGGCCGCGGGCTGCCACCCATTCGAAAGCTACGCGAACTTCGTGTTCGCGGACCTCGGACGGCCTGCCCGGCCCGTCTTCCAAGCGCTCCTCGAGCGTGGGGTCATCACCCGGCCGGGCGATTTGTTGGGCCTCTCGACCGCCCTTAGAGTCACGGTCGGCACGCCCGAGGAGATTGAGATTTTCGTGCAGGAATTCGAAGCAGTCATGGCGCCGGCAGGTGCCCGATGATCATCGTGATGCGGGCGGGGACGCCCAACTCGGCCGTCCAGGCCGTGAGCGACCAGCTAGTGGCCCTCGGCTACACGGTCAACCCGATCTTTGGAGTTGAAAAGACCATTCTCGGCGCGGTGGGCGCGCCGGAGCTCGATAAGGTCGACGCGGCGGATCAGATTCGGGGATACGACGGCGTCGAAGACGTCGTCTTCATCTCGAAGCCGTACAAATTCGTAGCACGCGAGTCCCGGCCGGGCAGGACGAAGATCGACGTGCGTGGGGTCATCATCGGCGGCGATGAGGTCACGATGATGGCCGGCCCGTGCACGGTGGAGAGCGAAGCCCAACTCACGCGGACGGCCGAGGCGGTAGCCACTGCAGGGGCGACCATCTTGCGCGGCGGGGCGTACAAGCCCTCCACGTCCCCCTACTCGTTTCACGGCATGGGCGTGCCGGGACTCGAGCTTCTCAAGGAAGCCGGGCGCCGATTCGACCTGCGGGTGGTCACCGAGGTGATGCACGTGCGCAAGGTCGACGAGGTCGCGCAGTACGCCGATATCTTGCAGATCGGCACCCGAAACATGCAGAACTACGACCTTCTGCGCGAAGTCGGGCTCACGCGAATGCCGGTGATGCTGAAGCGCGGCATGACGAGCAAGCTGGAGGAGTGGCTGCTGGCGGCCGAGTACATCGCGAGCGCCGGCAACGAGCAGATCATGCTCTGCGAGCGGGGAATTCGAACCTTTGAGCCGTACACCCGGAATACCCTCGACCTTGCGGCCGTCCCTTCGCTCCATGCTCTGAGCCACCTACCGGTGATTGTCGACCCGTCCCAAGGGACCGGAAGGCGCGAGCTGGTGCCGCCGATGAGCAACGCCGCCGTGGCGTGCGGAGCGGACGGATTGATCATCGAGGTCCATCCGGATCCGGATCACGCGGTGAAGGACGGCGCGCAGAGCATCACCATCGAGGCATTCGAGAAGCTGATGCCGGAGCTTCGTGCGGTCGCCGAGGCCGTCGGCAGAAAGTTCCACGCGCGCCAACCGGTTCGCTCCGGTTAGCGGCACGGTTCTTGCCTCGTCTCGTGCATGCGCGCGCGAACGACGACTATGCTGCTCTTCGCGGGCGTGCCCGGGCTCGCTCTCGCCCAGGTTCTGGGCGGTACCGGCGGCTCACACAGCTTCGCCCAGGTCACCGATTCCGCGGGTTACACGCCGATGGTGGGCGGGGCGGTCACGGTCGAGAATTACTTTGGATCCTCGAACGGGGTTCCGAACGCGTCGGCGCTTGCGAACCATGCCTTCTCGAACATCCTGATTCCCGGCGCCGGTGGGCTTACGTCCGGCGCCGAATCGGCGTCCGTCATCGATTCCCTGTCGAACGGCTCGGCATCCGCCGTCTACATGGCCCAGCTCGTGGCTCGTGGCGCGATCGCTTCGAGCGTGACGGGCGCGGGCAGCAACCGTGAGGTCGATTCCTCGATTGCCGCGACCGGGGACGACGAGTTCGATTTCACCCTCGGCGCGGCCACCGAGCTCAGCTTGGCCGGCCAAGCTACGCTCCTCGGCGTCGACCCTTGCCGGGTTCAGCTTGTGCTCACCGACGTCACAACCAACCAAGTTCTCTTTGTCGGAGGACCGGGTTTACTGGCCACGAATCTGCTTCTCGACTCGGGCAACTACACATTGAGCGCGCTTGCCTCGATCGGCGCCGGGTTTGACTTCAATGCGTTTCAGGGTCAGTTGCTGAATTCTCCGGGCCCTTTCGAGGCGGACCTGAACTACACGGCCACGTTTACGCCGCCCTCGCCGGCCCCGGAGCCGGGAACCATCGCGCTGGGCGTCGCCTGCGTCTGGACGACCCTCTGGGCGAGACGGACGAAGCAGGCGCGTCCCCGGTCCTAGCCTGCTACCACAGGGCATGGGCGACGACCGCCCAGTAGCCCAGCGACAGAAACGCGAACAGCGAGTTGAGCAGCGCGTGGCCGAGCACGAACTCGGCGCCTTTTGGCCAGTCGTCACGCTTCCAATAAACGAGGTCCGTGACCAACCGGCAGGTCCAATACACCGCCGCGAAGCCGGCGAACCAGGCGGCGGCTCGGTCGCCGCGAAGTAGCTCGGCATGGAGGGCCAAGGTGAGGACCGAGAAGCCGACGATCGTGAGCACCACGAACCCGCCGTACGTCCACATGAGCTTCCGGTTGAACGGACTCAGCTTCGGCAAGTCCTCGCTCCAACGTAGGCGGCCGGGAACCTGAAAGCTGGCGGCGAGCGGGAGAAGCTGAGCCACACCGACTGCCCATAGGAGGATGCTCAGGTACCACTCGGCCGGCCGCGAGGCAATGATCCCATGGAGCCACCGGATCAGCTCGAGCGGGAGCCGCTCCATGAACCACGGCTGGAAGAGGAGCGGAAGCGGAACAAGGACCATCGCCACGGTGAACCACCGCGTTCGGAGGTGTCCTCTCGATTGGCCCCACGTCCCTACCGCCTGAAGCGCGAAGTAGGCAAGCGGCAATCCCCAACCGGCCCCGGCCGGGTAGCTGATCGCCATCTCGTGAAGCAGGCCGGAAACTCCGAAGATCGCCGCCGTCGCCCCCGCCGGACCAAGAAGGCGGACCAGCGGGCGAACGAACAACCGCCGATCCATTTCGACGAACGGGAGGTTCCATCTGCGCCCCCAAAACTCTTCGAGTGATCTGCTACGCTCGGGTTCGCGAAACAGCGGGTCGACCGCCCACCCGAAGAAACGGACAAGTGCGGTTTGGACC
>DATGIR010000279.1:0-7644 GCA_035295605.1 Fimbriimonadaceae bacterium
GAGCACGAGGCACAATCCGCCGAGGAGGACGAGCGCGGTTCCGAAATGCATGGGGCGCATGTTCATGTTTTAGTCCATAAACCCTACGGGGATGGAGAATCTAGCAGAGTGCATTAAAATGGCGTTATGCAGTGCGACGTCGCCATTATCGGTGGCGGGCCGGCGGGGAGCACGCTCGCTACGTATCTGAAGCAATACGACCCCTCGTTGAGTGTCGTCATTCTCGAGCGGGAGGTCTTCCCCCGGGACCATGTCGGCGAGAGCCAGCTGCCTCAGCTCATGGAGGTTCTGGACGAGATGCGGGTTTGGGACAAGGTCGAGGCGGCCGGATTCCCGGTCAAGGTCGGGGGCCGCTACCGCTGGGGTAGCTCGGACGACATCTGGCCGCTCGACTTCGTTCCCGCCCACCTCTTCGAGAACACCCCTCGGCCGGGCAAGTTCGAGGGGCAGCGGGCACAAACCGCGTTCCAGGTCGACCGCTCCATCTACGACAAGATCTTGCTCGACCATGCCAAGGAGAACTGCGTCCGCGTCTTCGAAGGCGTCAAGGTCCAGGCGATCCGGCGGGAGGGCGACCAGGTGCTCGGCTTCGAGCTCTCGCCCGCCAACGACGCCGGCGCCTACGCACTCGGCGGCGAGACCGAGGTGACCGGGCGGTACTACGTCGACGCCTCCGGCAACACGGGAATGATGCGCCGGGCGATGGGGGTGGAGATCGATGCGCCGACCACCCTCCGGAACATCGCGATTTGGGACTACTGGCAGAACGCGGAGTGGGCCGAGCACATCGGCGTCGGTGGCACTCGAATCTTGGTGATGAGCATCGGCTGGGGCTGGCTCTGGTTCATCCCGCTGAGCCCGACCCGAACCTCGCTGGGGCTCGTGACCCCCGCCTCGTACCTCAAGCACAGCGGAAAGAAGCCCGAATCGCTGTACATGGAGGCGATCGCCGCCGAGCCGACGATCGCCGGCCTCGTCAAGTCCGGCCGGCGGGAGAACATCCTCCAGACCACCCGCGACTGGAGCTTCATCGCCGAGCGCCTCTACGGCGAGAACTGGTTCCTCGCCGGCGACTCCGCCGGCTTCGCCGACCCGATCCTGTCCGGGGGCCTCACCCTCGCCCAAAGCGGCGCGCGCAAGGTCGCCTACACCATCCTCGCGCTCGACAAGCGCGAGCTCGATCCCGAGTGGCTCAAGCAGGAGTACGACCGCGGCCAGCGCGCCCAAATTGGAAACCACGTCCACTTCGCCGACTACTGGTACTCCACCAACGGGCACTTCACCGAGCTCAAGGAGTTCTGCGCCGAGATCGCTCGCGATTCCGGCGTCGATCTCGAACCAGAGGCGGCGTTCCGCTGGATGGGCTCGGGGGGCTTCGCCAGCGACAGCCTGGGTTCGGCCCATGCCGGTCAGTTCAGGATCGGCGCCCTGAAGCTGCACATCCAGCAGATGACCGGGCGCATGCCGCGCTGGGAGATCGAAAGCAACAACGTGTTCCACCTGAACCTGGACGGGGCGACGAAGACGTTCGCCGCGTCCTACCACGACGGGATCACCGAGCGGGTCGAGTGTTTCCGGCGGGGAGCCCAGGTGCTTCCGCGCTTCGAGAAGTTCGGCGCGATGCTCGGCGCGTTGGAGCATGAGACCATGCTTCCCTTCGTGATGGAGCGCTACATGTTCGAGGTCAAGCGGATGGGCGGCCAGGGCGAGTTCGGCTACTTCTTCTTCGGCGGGCTCGAGACGCTCGAAGCGATGATCGCCGAGGGCTGGGTGAAGGCGTCCTTCGACCCGAAGGTCAGTCAGTTCCGGATCGTGCTGCTGGACGAAGGCTTTGTTTACGGCTGGCTCGAGCCGGGGCAGGGGCTGCGCTCGGTCGTCCCGTTCGCGGGCAACCGGATCGACGTGGCGTGGGACGTCTACGCCAAGGCGTGCGAGGCGCGCGGCGTCCCCGTTGGATGACGAGAACGGGGATCAGGGATCAGGGATCGGGGATCGGGGATCAGGGATCGGGGAACGTGTGGCACCGGCTTCAGCCGGTGGTCGTGAATCGTGGATCGTGACTCGTGAGTCGACGCCCTGTGCGTCGCTTCGTAGGCGCCGGTAACGCCCGGCGCGCAGAAGGAAGCCGGGCGCCGAAGCGGACCGGCACGGGTCGCGGACCCGTGGCACTACCGGGGAACGCGGCACTGGCTGAAGCCAGTGGCACACGTGGCCGTGGCACGGCTACCAGGGCGTCGCGGGAAAGTCCTGCAGCAGCGTCCAGCGCTCCTGGTCGTCGTCGGCCAACTCGGTGACCTCGAGACCTGCCCGGAACCGGTACTGCGAGAACGGATCCGCCTTGCAGTAGAGGATCACGCCCTTGCCGCCAAGGAGGCCCAACTGGCTGTTGCACTCGAATTCAACCTGGGTGCCAGGTTCGATGTTTCCGGTCACGACCAGCCCCAAGCCCCGTTCGGAGATGTCGACCGAGATCGCATTCATCTCTACTTCGCCGAAATAGACTTTGCACCGCTCGCCGAACATGTTCACGCGCGGATTCTCTTTCCGGGGGAGCAAGGAGACTTCGCCACAGATCTCGAGTTCGAGCAGCCACTCGGCGGTGAGGAGAACTTCGGCCACGAAGGACGCGGTGTGCTCCTTGCCCGCCACCTCCACGCTCACGTGGTCGCCAGGTGAAAGCTTTTCGAACGAAGGGCCGAGGCGCACGCGAACGTGCTTGTCACGCACTTCCTCAACCCAGCCGTGGAACGGGCGGTTGTCGTCGACCCGCTGCAAACGGGCTCGGCGTTCGATATAGAGCTCGTGCTGATGCGAGCCCGGCGCGTTGAAGTTCGCGAACGACATAGATGGCACCCCCCTTTGTCAGGACACAAACAAAGAATCGGCAGGTCTGCGCGCAAACCTGCCGGTACAAGGGCCTGAATGTGGGCCCTCCCGCCGTGTCAGCGGGAGAGCGTTTGAAGGAGGGCCAGCGTCGCCCAGCTCGTCGCGTTGAACGACGCGTACTGCGATTCGCCGTGCGGGAATCCGGCGTCGAAGTAGTTGTTGGCGGGGATCGCCCGCTTGACCACGTACCAGGAACCGTCCCGGTCCTGGTTTCGGAGCAGGAACTTCACGCCGCGCTTGTAAGCGGCATCGCTTGCGGGGAGCCCGCCGCCCGCGTGGAGCGCGTAGAGCGCCTGACCCGTCGCGTAGGCGTCGCTCGGCGCGTTGGGCAGCCAAGACCAGCCGCCGTCCGGATGCTGCGCGCCTCGAATCGAAGCACTCGTTTTGCGAAGGGTATCGCTCGAGGCGCCCGCCCACTTCAGGCCGAGAAGCTTGAAAGCCCGATCTTCGCCCGTTTGAGCGGGCGCAGCGGCTAGCCAGTTCTTCGCCCGGCGAAGCCGGCCGGCAGCGTCGGCGCAAAGCGGAGTCTTGCCATAGGTCTGAAGGGACTTGACGGCGAGGGCGGTAAAAGTGACGTTGCTCGACTGCATCGGCACGCGGGGGATAGAGAAGGACCAGTGCCCGTCCGGAAGCTGCTGTCGGGCCAGCACCGCCGTCATCGCCGCCGTTTCGGCCGAGGGCGCCTGCTTGTGGGCAGCCATTCCCGCGAGGAGCCAACCGTCGGTCGTCGCCACCTCGTTGATCTCGATCAGCGGAATCTGCTTCATCACCTCGGGGCTCTTGAGCGCGCCCTCATGGAGGGGGCGCATCGCGCCGAGCATGCCGTTCAGTCGGCCCATCTGGGCCTTTTCGACCGCCGGATCGAGCTTGAAGCCATGCTCCATCGCCTCGCCGGTTGCGATTCGACCCAGCCCCTCCTGGTGGCAGGAGACGCATGAAGCCAGCTTCGTGAACTCCAGCATCGAGTGCTGGATGAGGTGGAGGCTGAGGGCCGTCGCCTGTCGCGGCGACGGTTCCTCGCCCACGGCGGTGAGCGCCGCGGCCGAAGGCTTTCCAAGAAGTGCCGCCGCTTGGGCATGGCCGCGGCGGGTGGCGTAGGCGGCTGCGGTGCCGCCCTTCGAATCGGGTTCATCGGCCTTGGCGCCCGCGGAAAGGAGGGCCTGAATCGTCCCGGCATCGCCGCTGTACTCGGCGCAAAGCAGGAGTGGCGTCCGACCCTGCTTATCCTTGCCGTTGGCGTTGGCGCCCTTGGCAAGCAGCAACTTGACGGTATCGCCGCTCCCGTTTTCGGCTGCGGCCATCAGCGGGGTTTGGCCCTCGGCGTCGGTGGAGTCGACGACCGACCCGGCGTCGAGGAGCATCTCGACGACCTTGGCGTGGCCGCCTCGGGCGGCCAGGCTGAGCGCGGTCTCCCCGCCCTCGTCCGCCGGCTTCACGTCCGCTTTGTGGTCGAGCAGGGCGTGAACCAGCGCGGGGTTCCCGGAATTCGCCGCCATCATGAGCACCGAGAGTCCATCGGTTCGAATCGTATTCGCGCTCGCGCCCTGATTCAACAAGATTTCGGCGCCGGCCGCGTTGCCGGTCGCGGCGGCGAAGGTGAGGGGAGTTCCGTAAGAGCTGTCGGCGTCGACCTTCGCGCCGGCCCCGAGAAGCGCCTGCATCGCATCCATTTGGTAGGAAGCGGCCGCGATGTAGAGGGGCGTGAACTCGAGCCCGTTGCGTGAGTTCGGATCGGCGCCCCGCTTGAGGAGCGCTTGTACCCCGGCAAGATCGCGATGGTCGATCGCCAGGAACAGGTCCTGCCCCAACTTGCCTTTCGCCGCAACCGGCGGGTCGGTCGTCCGGCGGCCGGGCGGCTGTTGCCGGTGGGTGACGGTCGAAGCGGCGGCGATGGCGAAGATGCCGGCCATGCCCGACCAGAATGCGACACGAAGCGAGGTTGAGATGAATGAATTAGTAAGTTTCATGAAGGTGCTGCAACGCTGCGGAATGTTAAGAAGCTTACACAAACCGCCGCCAACTGGTTACGGCGAAACGTTCCAAACGACTTGATCGATCGAGGCCGCCCACCGGAAAAGCAGGGTCGGCCCGGTCTGTTTCCAGGAGACACGCGCCTGTATGGCGTTCGTCCCGCTTTGGACGAAGCGAGCCGGATTCGACCCGATGGCGACCTCGGTGCTATCCAACGTGGTGGCCGGCTGCGACCCGACCGTCACCCAGGTCGACGCCGTGTAGTCCCAAAGCTCCACCTTCTGGGTCAGCCCCGGCGTGTTCACGTGAGCGGTGAGGGAGAGCCGGACGTCCGCCGGGTTGGAAACGCTCGCGGTTCCGCTCACGATCACCGAGATCGGGGAGTCGCTCAGGTTGAGGGTGGGCCCCTTCATCACCGTCAGATAGTCGCCGTCGATCGCGAGGAGGCTGGCGAGGTCGCCGCTGGAGTAGACGCCGCGATAGATCGAGTACGACGCCGGCAAGTCGACGAAGAAGGGCTGGGCGAGGAACGGATCCGTGTTTCCGTTGATCGTGGCGTAGCCGACGATGTACCCCGAGTCGTTGATTTGGCTCGCGTTCCATCCGCTCCAGCCGGCTCCGCTCGAATCGAGGAGGTCGTCGAAGTTGTACATCGTGCCGTTCGTGTAAACGAAGAGCCCGACCGGGCCGCCCACGTAAGTCTCGATGGTGCCGAGGATTTGCCCCGAGTTGTTGATCGACAGCCCTCGCGTGTAGTAGGGCGCGAAGGTGCCCAAATCGCTCATGACGCCGCCGCTATAGAGAAACGCGTGCATCGTGCCGTCGGCCGCGGTGGAATAGCCGGTGACCTGGCCGAGGTTGTTGATCGAGTACGCCTCGGTGTTGGTTCGGAGCCCACCTCCGATGTTGCCGATGTCGGTGATGGCGCCGCCGGTATCGACGAACGCGTGCTCGACGCTGTGCCCGTAGCCGCCGTAATACCAGTAGTAGCCGAGGGAGCCGACGATCTGGTCCGAATCGTTGATCCCGCGCGCGATGTCGACACTCATCGCGCTGAACTGCCCGCCGATGTAGCTGAAGCCTTGGCCATTGCCGTCGCCGTTAACTCCTCGCCCGACGATGTCCCCCTTACTGTTGATGCAGAGCCCGACGGTGAATCCGCCGTCGATGCTGCCGAGCGGCTTGGCCTTCCCGTTCGAGCAGATCAGGGCGTTGTAGCCGGGGCCGTACCCGGTTGCGGCGATTTGCCCGGCGTTATTGATCCGGTCGCCGTCGGCGCCGTAGGGATAGCCGAAGTCGCCGAGGTCCTGATACACTCCGTTCGCATAGAGGAATGCCTTGAGCTCGCCGGTGATCGGATCCATGCCGGTTCCGGTGATCTGCCCGTTGTTGCTGATTCCGTACGCCAGCGTGGAGGAGTAAGGGCTCCCCGGGCTCAAATCGATGATCCGATAGAACTGGGCGTTGGCGGCCGCAGCCAACAAGGTCAGGGCCGAGACGGCGAAGATTCCTCTTGACAACTTCATGGCAAATCCCCCGAGTCCGGCTCAGGTCGACGGTGCCAGTCAACCTGAGCAAGCTTTCAGCATATTTTACAGCGAAAGAGCCGCCGGGTCTTAGGACCCGGCGGCCATCTGTTAACGTTCGGTTAGCGTCAGTTCTTGGTTTCCTTGTACGTCTTGCCGCCGTCCTGGGAGACCTCGTTCTTGACGAGCTTGTTGTTATTGTCGTAGGTCATGCGCCAGAAGAGGTGCTGGGTCAGTTCGTGCTCGGCGCACTCGCCCGTGTTCTCGATGATCACGACGCGTCCACCGTCGCCAGTCGTCTCCTCCGTTCGTCGCTGCTTGACCTTGCCGGTCGTCGGGCAGTGCTCGACGACCACGCTCTTGGTGATCACGCCTCCGACGATCGTCTCCGAATAGTCGCAGTTGCCTTTGTGCCAAGAGTGCGTGTTGCCGACCCAGGCATCCTGGCTCCCGTCGCGCACTCCCTTGGGGAAGGGCGTGATGACGGCATTGGCGAAGACCACGTTTCCGAGGTTCCAGCCGACGTTGAAGGGCCCGGTGGCTCCCGGCATCGAGTGGATCGGAATGTCGACCGCTCCGTTGTGGAGAGGCGTGTCGAGGCTCGTTCGCCCGCCGCCGAAGTCGACCGGACCGGAGAGGATGTTCACGTGAACCGTTGCCGGGCAATTGCGCGGCTGCAAGTTCAGCATGAGGTGGGTCTCGCTTCCGCTGGGAACGCGAACCTGGGTCAACCTTCCCTGCAGGTCATACACGTACATCGGAACCGATTCGGCGATCTCATGGTTCGCCGTGTTCGTGAGCCAAATCGGGCTCGCCCCCGTCGGGAGGCCGGCCGCTTGAGGCGAAGCGAGCGTGATCTCGTGCGCCGTCGCCGCCAGAATCGGAACCTGCTTTCCAAAGTGCGGGCCCGCCAGTGCCTGCATCTGCGAAGCGTCCGGATTGAACGACTCACCGCCGAATACCGGGCGCAGGTTCGTCGGAACGGCACTCGGGCAGTTCGTGAACCGGAGCGGCCCCATCGGGCTCACGTCCGTTGGGCAAGGCTTCACCGTGATCTGCTGGACGCAGCGCGACTTGCCGCTCCCGGAAGTCATGAGGTACGTGCCGGCGGCGAGGCCACCATCGAGAAACACGCGGCCCAGCTTATCGGTCCGCGCGTGCTGCACCACTTCACCGCTCACTGTGCTCACATCCACGAACTGCCCGGACTTTGCGCCCGTCGCATCGAACGTGAACGCTTCATTAGCATACAGTTGCGTGG
>DATGIR010000280.1:0-4754 GCA_035295605.1 Fimbriimonadaceae bacterium
GCGCACGAGGATGCAGTCGCCGGTGACTGGTCTCGTGACCGAGGAGGGCCGGATCGTCGGAGTTCGGTGCGGCGATCAGGAGGTTCGGGCTCGAGCCATCGTGATTTCGAGCGGCGGGTGCTCGTATCCCGGCACGGGGACGACCGGTGATGGCTGGGCCTGGGCGCGGGAACTCGGCCATACGATCGTCAAGATTCGGGCGGCGCTCGCGCCGATCAACATCGTGAGCGACGAGGTTTGGGCCTCCCGATCGGGCGTTTCACTGCGGGATTGCGTGCTGAAGGCGAGGCAGAACGGCAAGGAGATCGCGCGTTGGCGGGACGACTTGCTGTTCACCCACCACGGCGTTTCCGGACCTTCCGCTTTGGGCATCAGCCGAGACGTGGCTGAACGCGCGGGCCAGGGTCCGATCACGGTCGAGGTCGACCTTATCCCGGACGAAAGCTTCGAAACCTTAACGTCCCGAATTCACAATTGGACAAGCGTAAACCCACGCAAACTGTGGTCGTCATTTCTGGTCGAGATGATCCCTGAGCGGTTGGTTCCGTGGTTTCTTGATTCGGCATCGATCGACCGAACTTTGACGACCGGGGCGACGGACAAGAAGGCCAAGAACCGGATCGTTGCCGGGGTGAAGGGATGGAACCTGGGGCAGGTCCGTGACGTTCCCATTGAGAAAGGCGAGGTGGTTGCGGGCGGGATATCGCTGGACGAGGTCGACCCGCAAACAATGCGGTCTCTTAAATCGGCCGGGTTGTTCCTGTGCGGGGAGGTTCTGGATATCGCGGGCCCGGTCGGCGGCTACAACCTGCAGGCAGCGTTTTCGACGGGGTTTGTAGCAGGGGAGACAGCTGCAGGGGCTGGCAGCCGGGACCTCTAAGACGTATGCGGAGGTCCTTGACCTTTTGCGTCTAGCCAGATCGCCGGACAATCCGTAAAAAAACCATCCAAGTCCATCATTTACTGTTGTAGAATATCAATCATCTACTCAAGTAGATTTATGAGGATAGATTAATGGCGATCACGTTGGGAAGTGTTCAGTTGCGCATCATGCGCGTGCTCTGGGATGAGGGGGAAGCCTCAGCCCGTCGTATCACCGAGGTGCTTAGCGAGACTCGGCCGATCGCCCACAGCACGGTCCAAACGCTGCTTCGCCAGCTTGCCGTGAAGAAGGCGGTGACTCACGAAAAGCAAGACAGGACATTTGTGTTTCGACCGTTGGTTGCTGAAGGCGAGGTGAGCCGCTCCGCGGCCCACGACCTTCTGTCCCGCGTATTCCAGGGATCGATCAGCGGCCTTGTCGGCCACCTGCTCGACAACGAATCGCTTCCCCCCGACGAGCTTGCCCGACTTCGTGCGCTTGTCAATTCCAAGGTCAAGGAGACCCAGTAATGAGCCAGACCCAACTTATCGTTCTCTTCCTCCAAACCGGTGCCGTGCTCCTGGTCGCCCTTGGAGCGAGCCTCGCGTTGCGACAGGCGCCAGCGGTTCGACTGTCGTTGGGACGTGTTGCCCTCATCGCAGTGCTTGGGTTGATCGTGTTCAGCCATTGGACCGGCCAAGGCTCAAGACCAATCGTGCCCGTTCAATTGGCTCCGATTAACTTCGCGATACCGGCTAGACCGGCGGTGAGCAAGTCCGTTTCAGTCTCGCGTGATGCACCGTCGGCTCAGGCTCCGGACTCGGCTCCGACCGCCGCGGCCAGCGGAACCCCGGCGCCCATCACCGTTAGTGGGGTGGCAGTCATCGGTTTCCTCTGGCTGGTCGGGTGTCTAGGCTTGACAACCCATCTTGGGTTCGGACTATGGGCAGTGGCTAGGACCCGACGGGACAGCGCGCCAGTTACTGCCCCCGAGGCTTTGGAGCTTCTCAAAGCGGTCGCGGAGGATGCCGGGATCAAAGCCCCGGGATTGGCCTCTAGCGGAGTAATAGCAGGACCTGTAGTAGCTGGGGTGCTTCGCCCGACGGTCTTTCTGCCGACAGGTTTTCTGGAGTCCACGGAACGAGATGAAGTCCGCGCAGTGCTTCGCCATGAGGTTGCCCACATCGCGAACGGCGACCTTAAGTGGGGGCTGCTTTATCGGATCTTATGCGTCGCCTGCTGGCCGCAGCCCGTTATCTGGGCCCTGGGTCGCCCGATGGCATCGGCGGCGGAGGAACTCTGCGACTGCCACGTGCTGGCCTCCGGAGTTCCCGCAGCGCGGTATGCCGATGTGCTCTTGAGACTACGACAGCATTTAACCGCAAAGCAGAGCTTGTCGCTTGGTATCGGCGTGGCATCGCGGAAACGAGGGATCTCCGCACGAATCGAATCGATCCTCTCCTCCCGGCGGTACCGCTTGCATGTCGGCCGGCCGACATCCATGTTCCTGAGCGCCGGCGGGCTAGCAGTGGCATTAGGCGCCACGGTCCTGTTCTCTTCGCCTCGGCAGGATGGCGCGACGCACGAGAACGCGCAACAGTTTCATCGGGAAGTCCGGTTGCTCGGCCCAGACGGGAAGCCGGTGGCTCGCGCTGATGCCTGGCTCGAGGTAACCGGCGGTACGAAGGGGATCGAGTTTCGACCACTCAAGGTTTCGAATGGCGTCGTAGATGCAACGGGGAGCGGCTTTCCGATCCACGGCATGGGAGTCCTCGTCGTTCACACGCCAGGGCTCGCGCTCGGAATGGCGCGGCTTTGGCCGAATGACCATCCGGCCGACGAGCTACGACTTTCGTTGGGTAGCCATGTTGAGGGGATGTTGAAGCTTGCCGATGGATCGCCTGCGACACAAACACGGGTCCGTGTTGTGAGAGTCCTCTTCGGGTACCCCGATCCGCAACGTCTCGTGCCCGCCGCTCTGGCGGAGGATTGCCCATTGCAGTTAGCAGCCACAACCGACGACAAGGGTCACTACTCAATCGGCGACCTACCTGCCGGCGCCTCCGTCGGTTGTGACGCCGACGACGATCGGTACGCCCAAACGGGAATCGACAATATGTTCACAGTCTCACCCGAGGGCACGGCCGGGAGGTATGACATAACGCTGCGACCGGCGGCTCAGTTCATCGGCCACGTCACTCGGGCTGGGAAGCCAGTTGCTGGGATCGTGGTGGGCGCACAAAGCATCAATCGCACCACCGACGGACAGCCAAACATCTATGGATGGGGGGAAGCTGTGACCGGGCCCGACGGGAAGTACCTCATCAGGCGATTGCCTGCGACGACCTATAACGTTGCGTTGAAGCTCGTGGACCCGCAGCAACAGGAGTTCACGGCCGTAGCACATGAGGCTATCCCAGCCATTGAGGGACAGACGCGCGATGGGCTCTATTTCGACCTCATCCCCGGCGCGCTCATCGAAGGGCACCTGTTCGACTCGGCCGGCCGGCCCATCGCTCGAGCCGAGATCGGGGTGTATGGTCCAGCCCATCCGCGGACGGGGGCATGGGTTCAAGGCACATGGACGGACCGGTTTGGACACTATGCCTTCCGTGTCCCGGCGGGAACCCAATACGTGTACACGATGGATCGCGGGCCCACCGCAGGCGAAACGGTGACCGTGCTGGACGGCAGTCGTACGACGGTGGATCTTCGACTCTAACGCGCCTATCGGCTTCGGGGCGGTTGACCGTTGGATACGACCGCTGAGACCACAGAACTCCACAGAATCGTATCTGCGGTTTTCTGTGGTCTCTGTGGTTCAAAACCCGAATTCCACTTATTGCTAAGCTAATGGGGCACCTTGATGGCTCCCACATCCGATTCTGTGCTTATCAGAGCGGCCGAAAGGCTGACGGCCGCAGATTTGGTCCAAGCGACGATCAAGCGAGGCGATGGCGGACGACTGACGATCCGGCCGGTGGGGATCAAGGGGCGGCGGATGGTGCAAGTTTCGGCGTTTGACGGCCGGAAGACCGATGTGAAGAACTACGCCACCGCCGAGTTCGCGGAGGAAGCGAGAAGGCTCCTGAGCGGCGAACTCCGAAGTGTGATGGTAGGTACGGCCATCGAAGAGCTAACCGTCCAGTTCTCGCGGAAGGGACGGCCGATTCTCTCGGTGAGGCGCCGAACGGAGCCGGTTGAGCCGGAGCTGACGCACGATCGCGCCATCGAACGACCGTTGCCGGAGGGCAAGCCGGACCGGCTGCTGCAGGCGATCGGACTGATGACGGCGGAGGGCCGGATCAAGGCGGACCGGCGGCGCAAGTTCGTGCAGATCAACGAGTTCATCCGGATAGTGCTGGAGACCGGCGACCTGAAGACGCTGGGCGAGCCACCCCTCCTGATCCTCGACTTCGGGTGCGGAAACGCCTACCTGAGCTTCGCCCTTCACCACTATGTGACCGAGAAGCTCGGTATTGCCGCCGAGCTCGTCGGTGTTGACCGCACCGCGGAGATTATTGAGCGCAATGCGGCAGTGGCCGCGAGTCTGGGGGTGACGGGGATTTCCTTCGAGGTCGGCGACATCGGTTCGCATCAGGCCGCACGACCACCCGCCATCGTGGTGGCGTTGCACGCGTGCGACACGGCGACCGACGCCGCCCTTGCCAAGGCGCTGGAGTACGAGGCAAAGCTGATCTTCGCGGCGCCCTGCTGCCATCACCACCTCCAGGCACAGCCGGGCTTTTTGGCGGCGGGAGGGGCGCACCGCGCGCTGCTGCATGACGGAATTCTTCGCGAGCGGCTGGGGGACTTGGTGACGGACGAGCTGCGGGCCCTGATCCTACGGATCGCCGGCTACCAGGTGGACGTGATCGAATTCACGGCGCCT
>DATGIR010000281.1:0-9914 GCA_035295605.1 Fimbriimonadaceae bacterium
TTTTGTCGACGCCGAATCCGCCAGCCTCAGTCGTGCTCGTGGCGGTGACGTTAACCTTCTTGCCGTCCTTCACGGCGTTGTACGAAAGCGAGACGACCCGATCGCCCTCCCTCAAGCCGTCAAGAATCTGAAAGCCGTTGGAGTCCTCGGCGCCTAACTTCACCGGGACCGAATGAACCGTGCTATCCGAATCGATTCGAAAGACGGTCGTCGTTCCATCCGGGCTCTTGTTGACGGCTTCTCGCGGCACCGTTACCGACGCATGGCTCTTGCTGACAACGATGTGGATGTGACCGTACATGCCTGGGCGCAGAGCCATGTTCGGATTGTCCAGCTTCACGAGGACCAGAAATTGGTGGCTCGTCGGATCGGCGGAGGCATTTACCTGCGCCACCTTACCAATGAAGGTCTGGCCCGGAAGGGCATCGAGCATGACGGTGGCCTTCTGGCCGGCTGCAACCTTCGATCCCTCTTCGATGGGAACGCTGGCGTTGAAGTAGACCCACTTGAGAAACTGGATCGTGAGAATCGGCGAGCCCGGCTGAGCGATCGACCCCGGGTCAAGAAGGCGGGCGGTGACGCTGCCGTCAATCGGCGACATCAGGTTCGTGTCCGCGGCGAGCACCTTGGACACCTGGAGGGTTCCCTCGGCTGCGCGGATCGAGGCTTTGAGGGCGTCCAGGTTGGCCTGGTAGGCGCCGGATTGGGCCCGGTTCGACACGGCGAGTTTGAGGGCTTCGGTCGCCGATTTGAGTGAGGCTCGGGCCACCGCGACGTCGGCATCGCCCTGCTTCTTGGTGATCTCGAGTTGGTTCTTGGCGGCGCCCCGCAGCGAGATCGCGGATTGAACCCCCTGCTCCGCGGCATCGACCCCCTTCTGGGCAACATTGACGTTGGCCCTGGCGACCTCGACGGTGGTTTTTTGGTCGTCCACGTCCTGGGCGGCGATGTAATTCTGTTTGTACAGGTCGAGGTCGCGCTGGAGCTTGGTTTCCGCGTTCTTGAGGGTCGCCTTCGCGCTCCCGAGGCTGGCTTCGGCACTCGCCATGCCGGCCCGCGCTTGAGCGATTTTTGCGTCTCCGTCATCGACCGCCGCCTGCGCGGCGGCAATTCGAGCGGATAGGTTTTGAGTTACCTGGTTCAGATTGGCGTTGGCCGAGTCGACCGCGGCCTTCTGCTGCCCGATCGCGGTGCTCACGCCGACGTTAGTTGGATCCTGCGTCAGGCGAGCTTGGGTGTACCGCTCCCTCGCCTGAGCCACGTTGGCCGCGTTCTGCAGGACAGTCGCGGTCGTCGTGTCCGGATCGAGCTTTACGAGCACTTGCCCGGCGCGAACCAGGTCACCCTCGCGAACCTCGAGGTAGTCGATGAGCCCGGCGATCTTCGGCGAAAGTTTCGCACTGTTCGGCGATTGAATCGTGCCCACGGCTTCCAGCGTCTGCTCGATGTCTCGCGGGCCTGCGACGGCGGCGCTCACGCTAACGGCGCCCGACGTTCGCTCTTTGGCGGTGGCTTGGAGGGAGGCGTTCTGCGCAGTCTTCTGCATCATCCGCCAGCCGACGAGGGCGACGATTCCGATGAGCACGACGGCGGTTACGATCCAGCGTTTCATAAACTGACGGGGCGGAGGGCGCGAACCCAAGCGATCTGGCGATATCGCCTTTCTTGCTGCCCGGGTGACATTATCACAATCATCGAGAGGGCGATGTTTAATTGGCCTTAAAAGATTTTAGACCTGGCAAGTTGCTGTGAGCAGTCTCAGACAATCAACCCGGCAAGAGGGGCTTTTTCATCGCGTAGTGGAGGATGGTCACCTCTTCGAACGGCTCGCCGACTCTCACATATCCGAGCCGCTCATAGAAGGGCACCGCTGACTCTCGGGCGTTCAAGATCATCTTCCGGAAGCCCCGTTCCCGACAGAAAGTCTCCGAGAACCCGACGAGGGTGGTGCCGATGCCAGAGCCTTGGCGAGAGGGGTGCACGGCAACTTGACGCATCTTGGCTTCCTCGCCCAGAGGCGTGAGAATCATCGTGGCGAGGAGCACTCCTGCCTCGAACGCGCCGAGGTGGTACTCGGAACCTTCCCGAGCGAGCTCCTCCATGTCGAATTCGATGCCCAATGGCCGCTTCAGGACCTCCATTCGGAGGTTCAAGGCCTTCCGATACGCGTCGGAGGCGTACGAATACTCTCGACATTCGATCATGTCGGCACGCGTGGGAGGCGAACGAGAATGGCCGCCGCCAGGCACGTTCCTCCGGCGAGAAGGTACGGCGCCTGTGGCCGCAGGTCGAACACGATTCCGCCGAGGATCGGGCCAATGGCGAAGCCCACCGACCGCGCGCCCTGGAGGAGGCCGAACAACTCGCCTTGGCGATCTTCCGGTGTCGCGAGGCTACAGAGTCCGTTCACGGTTCCGTTAGCCACTGCCGAGCCGAGCGCGTACAGCGCGCTCACGCCGAACAAGCTTGGAAGGTTCAGGACGTACGGCGTAAGTGCGAGGCCGGCGCCCTGAAGGAGATACGAAATCCGAAGCCGAGGATCGGGCCGCGTGCGTTTCGCCAGCCAAGCCAAGATGAGTCCCTGAGCCACAACCCCCACGACCGCCTCGAGCGCGAAGACTCGTCCGAACTCCAGGCGGTGAAAACCCAAAGTCCGCTCGATGAGCCTGCCGAAGGTGCCCTCGAGCATGGCGAGCGAGAACCAGGCGACGGCCGCAACGATCACCAAGGACCGCAACGCGGGCAGGGTTCGAAGCAAGCTGAAGTCGAAGATGGGCTTGCGTTCTGGCTCGCCGGTCGTCACCGGAGCGCCGGCAGGCAGGAAAAGAAGGGCGACGACCCCCGCCGCCGAGAGCATCCCTGCCGTCAGACCAACGTTAATGTGCCGCAGTGCCGGCAGAGACAAGCTTGCGGGCCCGGCAATCAGCCCCGCCGATACGGCGGCCCCGATGCGGCCCATCGCTCCCGTTCGTCCGGCGGACGTCGACCGGTCCGCCATATAGGCCTGCGCGATGGAGACGTTAGCTCCGCCGAAGCCGCTGAGCACGCGGCTAATCACAATGACTATCGGCAGCGTCGCGATCCCATAGGTGAACAAGCCGCTCGCAGAGAGCGCCGCGCAAGCCAGGAGGATGGGCTTGCGGCCAAGCCGATCGCTCGCCCGCCCCCACAGCGGCGAAACCACGAATTGGATCACGAACGTGGTGGTCAACGCAGCGCCGATCTCCCACCCGGTCATGCCGAGGCGCTCGGCACGAAACTGGATGTCGGGGATGAGCATCCCGAAGCCGAACAGATCGAGGAAGATCGCGAGAAGAATCACGGCTTCCGGGAACCGTGAGGAAAAGCGCGATTCTTCAGCCAACGGGCAGGTCCCTGAGGTACTCGAAGCTGGAGCGCAGGCAGTCAAACGGATCGCGAGCACACGTATCCTGCTCGACGATGTACGACTCGACCCCTCCGGCATCGCCGGCGGCCACGATGGCGCGCCAATCGAGATTCCCCTCGCCGATCGGCGCCATCCGGGGGCCCTCGCGAACGACTTCCCGGTCCTTGACATGGATGACCGGCATTCGGCCTGCGCAGCGTCGCATGAGCCCGACTACTTCGACGCCGGCTTCGACGACCCAGTACGTATCGATCTCAAGCTTGAGGTCGGGGCCGCCCTCGCTCAGCCAGATGTCGAACGGGTGAATGCCGTCGAACTTCATGAACTCGGCGGCATGGTTATGGACGCCAAAACGGATGCCGGCTGCTTTAAGGCCGGCCATTACGGGTTGAGCGTCCCCGACAAAGCGCCGGTAATCGTCCGGCTCGTAGCCGTAATCCCAAACCGTCCCTCCGATCGCCACGTAGTCGCATCCCAATGTCTTGTGGAACTCGATCTCGGCGTCGAGCTCACCGGTCAGGCGCTTCCACGGACGGTGGGTTGCAACGCAGCGGAGGCCATACGCATCGAGCCAGGACCGAGCCTGCGCGGCGGTTATTCCCGCATCCAGCGCCCCAACCGCGGAGAGTTGGACGGCGGAGTATCCGATGGCGGACACACGCTCGAGCGCGCCTCGGAATCCGTCTGGCGTTCCTGTGAACTCCCGCAGGGTGTAGAACTGGGCGGCAATCCGGTCGGGCTGCACCGCCCCATTTTGCCGCACGTGGCGGAACAGGTTGTAAGCTCTGCGCGTGACCACCGATCCCTTCCCACTTTCGGCTTTCGGCGACGAGGCCGGCGCGAGCATAACCGACCAAGTATCGGCACTCGTTGAGTCGGGAATTCTGGGTCTGGACGTCCGAAGCGTTGACGGAGTCAACGTGTTGGCGATGAGCCAAGATGCGCTCGAGGCGACACGCGACGCCTGCAAGGCAGCCGGCCGCCACATTCAGGCGGTGGGCTCCCCCATCAACAAGGTCCACTTCTCCCACGATACGCATTCCGCAGAATCAGAGAAGCTGCAGCGAGCGATTCACGCGGCTCGCATCCTCGGCACCAACAAGATCCGGATCTTTACGCCCGAGACGCCGCCCCACCAGGGACCCGCGGCGTGGGCCGAGCTCAAGCCGGTTATGAACACGATGGTGAGCATGGCGGCGGATGCAGACATGGTCCTGATCCACGAAAACGATGGCCACTACTATGGCGCTTTCCCGGAGCACGCCAAGCGACTGTTCGGCGAAATCGGTGGGCCGCACTTTAAAGCAGCGTTCGACTTCGCCAACACGGTGCTGATCGGTTTCCGACCCATGCGCGATTGGTTTCCTTGGCTTCTTCCCCACCTCGACACGCTGCACGTCAAGGATGCGGTCGAGGCAAAGCACGAGGTGGTCGCGGCGGGCGAAGGGGACGGCGAGCTGGTCGAGACGATCCGGTTTCTGATCTCCCAAAACTGGCACGGAACCCTGACCCTGGAGCCGCACCTCAAGGCGGCCGGCCCACTCGGCGGCTTTTCCGGCCCGGAGCTATTTGCGTTTGCCGCGAAGAAGATGAAGGAAGTGGCGATCGAGGCCGGCGGGTCGGTAGTCCGGGCCTAGCCCAAGCCGGCCGAATTCAGCGCGGCCCGGATCGTTTTGGCTTGGTCGCCCTGCGGGTCCACCAGCACAGCGTTCCATCCAAGTGCGGCTGCCGCCGCCACGTTTGATTCGCCGTCTTCGAAGAAGAGAATCTGCGAACCGGCGGCTCCAGTAAGTGACTCGAACGCGCGATAGGCCTCCTCAGCCGGCTTGTTGTGCCCGATAACCTGCGAGGCCGCTTTGATCTTGAGGGCGGCGACATTGGGGTAGCGGGCGGGGTCCGTCAAGACGGACCAGTGCAGGGTGTTCGTATTGGAAAGGCAGCCGGTCGTCACACTCTTGGAATTCAGGGCCTCGATGATCTCCAGCGTGCCTTCGGTCGGGCGGAGCAAAATGCTTTCGTGCACTCTGAGGGCGGCTGCCGCATTGAGGCCGAGGTAATCCCCCAACTCGTCCAGGTACGCCTCGATGTCGAGCTGACCCGCCTGAAAGAGCTTGAAAGCGCCGAGCACTTCAAGTGGAATCTCGTAGCTGGGGCCGGCCTTGAAACCAGCGGCAACCATCGCCGCATCCCAGGAGAGCGCCACGTGGGCGAGGACGCCGCCAATATCGAAACAGACCGCGCGTATCGAGGACACCGCCGCACGATACCGCGGATCGGGGGACCGCCCTGATCGCCATCCTCCCCGCAGCCGGACGAGGAAGCCGGATGGCGAGCGTTACCGCCGGGAGCGCCAAAGAGGCCTTGCCGCTCGCGGGCAGGACCGTATTGGACTTGGTTCTGGACGAGGCCTTCGCCGCCGGAGCCAAACGCGCGGTGGTGGTGAGCGCGCGGGAGAAGGGCGATATCGAGCCCATCGTTGTATCGCGTAATGAGATTGTCGACCTGCGATATCAGGATGAGCAGCGCGGCTTGGCTCACGCGATTGTCTCGGCCGGCGAATTCGACGAAGACGCGCTCATCCTCTTGCCGGACACGGTCTTTCAACCCGCGGGCGCCTCGTCCCCACTCGCGTGCGCCGGTCCCGGCGCTGACGGCGCGATTCTATCCCAACCGGTGTCCGATTCCGATGTCCCGCGTTACGGCATCCTCGAGTGCGATGGAACGCGGATCAGGCGGATCCTGGAAAAACCTGCTGCGACGGAAACGGCGAGCCGGCTCGCGATCGCGGCGAGGTTCCTGCTTTCACCGCGGCTGCTCGAGGTTCTCCGGGAATACGTGAAAGCGCCGCAAGACACGGACGAATACGACCTGACGACCGGGCTCAATTTGGCACTGGCACGCGGGATGAAACTGGTTGCCGCGCCGACGAATGCTCGCCGATTCGACTGTGGAAGCCCGGCGGGCTACCAGCTGGCGGTGGAGGCGTTTGGGAAGTGATTCGGCAGTTCACGGCGAGCGCACCCGGCCGGGCCGGCATCATCGGCAACCCAAGCGACATCTACGGCGGGGTCGTCGTTTCCTGCTCGGTTCCTACCCGGAATCGCTGCACCCTGGAGGTCGGGCGAGCCGGCCCGATGCCGGACGACTTACGGCTCTGGAACGCAGTCGCCGCAAGATTCCCGATCGGCGATCCGTTAGGGCTCGGCTTGCAGTCGGACGTGCCCCGGAGCAGCGGACTCTCCGGATCGACCGCCGCGCTCGCCTCGATTCTCTTGTGCGTACTGGCGGCTCGAAGCGAGGCGCCGGACTTGGACGCGCCCAACGCCCGCCGCGACTTCGCGGAGCTCGTTCGTGACATCGAGCGAAACGAGGCGGGAATCGTGTGCGGCTACCAGGACGCCTACATGATCGTCCACGGCGGCCTTCAATACATGGAGTTTCCCGGGAAGCATCCGGTCAATCCCGGTCCGCAGGCAACGCTCGAACCGATCCATGCGCCTCTACCCTTCCTCCTCGTCACCACGGGAGTCGAGAGGCTCAGCGGCTCGGTCCACGGGCCGATGGCCCAGCGGTGGTTGAGCGGCGAGACCGCGGTCGTCGAAGGGATCGCGCGGATAACGGAGCTCGGGCGGGAGGGCGCCACTGCGATCAAGGCGCTGGACTGGTCGCGGCTGGCCGGGTTGATGAACGAGAACCACGCGATCGTCGCCT
Organism: Fimbriimonadaceae bacterium; assembly: GCA_035295605.1. Lineage (GTDB taxonomy): Bacteria > Armatimonadota > Fimbriimonadia > Fimbriimonadales > Fimbriimonadaceae > DAIDHV01. The sequence goes on from DATGIR010000281.1 coordinate 7,100, forward strand.
CGCTCGGCGGCTCAGGTGAGGCGATCGACGCGCTGATCACTGCCTGCCTGGAGTGCGGAGCCGCCGGCGCGAAGCTGGCAGGGGCCGGGCTCGGAGGCACCATCATCGCGCTGAGCGAGGCGCAGGACGAGCTCCAGACAAGGCTGACGGCGCGGGGCTACACACGGTTCATGCGCCCTTCGATCGAGCCCGGCGCAAAGCTGGAGTTCGCGTCGGCAGTATAGTACGCATCGAGATGGTTCGCAGCCTGCCACGGGAGAGGGTTTCGTGATAAGACGGCTGCTGGGAACGAGCGAAGCGGGACTCGTGCTCATCATCCTTGCGCTCGGGGTGATCCTGACGTTCTTTGGCGGTTCCCACGCGGACATCCGCACTGGGCACCAGGTCAGCAACTTCCTCAATCCGGACACGTTGCTCGAGATCGCCACGAACTCCAGCTTCTTCGCGATCATGGCGGTCGGGATGACCGCGGTGATCGTCTCCGGCGGCATCGACCTCTCAATCGGGTCGATCTACGCGCTGTGCGGCGTCTCGATGGCGCTGATATTGCGGGTTCTCAAAAACGGCAATGCTCCACCGCTCGAACTGATCGCCGTCGCCATCGTCGTATGCGTCGGCATCGGATTGGTTTGCGGCTTCATCAACGGCGCCGCGATCCGGGCCTTAGACGTGCACCCGTTCATCATCACGCTGGGCACGCTCTGGGTCTTCCGGGGCATCGCGTTCGTGATCTCGAAGGCTGAGAGCATCCTGCTTCCGCAGCCCGTCGTCGACTTTGCAAAGGCGGGGTTAGGGCTCAGCAACGGCCTTCACCCGGTTCCGTTGATCGCGATGGTGCTGGCTGCCGTCGCCGGGTCGATCTTCCTCACGAAAACCGCGCCGGGTCGGCGGGTCTTTGCCGTTGGAGGCAACCTCGAGGCGAGCCGCTACGCCGGCCTCCCAATCAACCGGGTGCTTATCGGTGTGTACGTCCTGACCGGGCTCGGCGGAGGAGTCGCCGCGTTTCTGGGCAACGCGTACTACGGAAGTGCCTCCTGCGGCGATGCCACGGGCTACGAGCTCTATGTCATTGCATCCGCGGTCGTCGGCGGGGCGAGTCTGAGCGGCGGGCGCGGGAGCGCGCTCGGCGCCGTCTTGGGAGCCGTGCTCATACAAATGATTCAGGAGTCGATCCAGATTCTGCACCTGGATACCAACTATGAGCAGATTATCGTGGGCTTGGCGATCGTCATTGCGGTCGTGCTGGACCGCGTCGGGGCGCGAATGCGAGCCAAGCGGCTCCTGGCCGCGCGCACCGATGCTTGAAGTTTGAACGGCTATTATGGTTTGACAACCCAATGGGGGAAGTTTCGTTAGGAGGATTTCGGATGAGAATCGGCGGATGGATGGTTGCGTTCGCAGCGTTGGCGCTGGCAGGGTGCAATAGCGGCAGCGGCGAGACGGGCAGTACGAGCTCAACGAGCGGGACGGCGAGCGGCAAGGCCGGTCAGAGCTCTGGCGCGGGCAAGGATCTCAAGATCGTCATGATCGCGAAGAGCAACGATAACCCGGTGTTTCAGTTCGCCAAGCTCGGCGCGGAGAAAGCCGCCGAGGACCTGTCCAAAGAGACCGGAACCAAGATTTCGATCGATTGGCAGACGCCGCCCAAGGAGGACGGTCAGGAACAAGCGAAGCGGATAGCCGCCGCGGTGAGCGGGGGCGCCAATTGCGTGCTCATCTCCTGCTCGGATGCCTCCAAGGTAACGGGCGCCATCAACGACGCGGTGGACAAGGGCGTTCAGGTCATGACATTCGACAGCGACGCGCCGGATAGCAAGCGATTCGCATTCTATGGCACGAACGACATCGACTGTGGACACCAGGTGATGGCGGAACTCGCCAAGCAGACCGGCGGGATGGCAAACTACGCGATTCTGGCCGGCAACCAGAACGCGCCAAACCTGAAGAAGCGCGTCCAGGGCGTTCTGGACGAGGCCAAGAAGTTCCCCGGGATGAAGTTCGTGACGACCGCAAATCACACGGAGACGCCGGGCGACGCCTCGGCCAAGGTGATGGAAGTCATGCACGCGAACCCCCAGATCAACGCTTGGGCGATGGTCGGCGGCTGGCCTCTCTTTGCCACCAGTCTTCTCAAGGACCTTCCTCCGAATGTCAAGGTCGTCTCGGTCGACGCGCTTCCGGCCGAATTGGCCTACGTGGACAAGGGAATTGCGCCAGTGCTCCTAGCGCAGCCGTGCTTTGATTGGGGGAAGGTTTCCGTCGGCATCATCGTCGACAAGATGGTCAAGCACAAAGACGTCAAGCCCATCAACGACATGCAGCTCGTGCGGGTTTCCAAGGAAAACCTCGGCGACTGGGCGCACACCCTGCAAAGCTGGGGCGCGACCGACGTCGATCCGAAGTTCCTCGCGCTGAAGAAGTAGTGCCGGACGACGGGCCCGTTCTCGCCGCCCTCGGAGTCAGCAAGCGATTTCCCGGGGTGCAGGCGCTTGACAACGTCTCGGTGCAGTTCCACGCGGGTAGTTGCCACGCGCTCATGGGCGAGAACGGGGCCGGCAAGAGCACCTTAGGGAAGATTCTCGCCGGACTGTACCGCGCGGATCAAGGCGAGATTCGCCTGAATGGCGCCGCCGTTTCCTTCGCTGGACCTCTGGAAGCCCGGCACGCCGGGATCAACATCGTTCATCAGGAGTTGCTCTTCTGCGAAAACCTGACCGTCGCTGAAAACCTGAACCTCGCCGAGATGCCGACGCGGGGCGGATTCGTCGACGGCGAAGCGATGGTGCGACGGGCGACGGAGTGGCTTGCTCGGATC
>DATGIR010000282.1:0-2416 GCA_035295605.1 Fimbriimonadaceae bacterium
GAATCGAAGCGTTGCCGCTACCGAGCAGTACTTCTCGTCGCTGAGCCGGACTGCCTGCTCGACCGCGCCTGGATCGATCCCGTCCCCCTCGACCACGTGCCGCAGGGTGATCGAGGTGTACGGCCGAGGGTAGATGCCCTCCGGCCCACGCTCGCCATCCACTTCGAGGCGGTAGCCGGTTACCGGCAACCGTTTCTTCTCGAGGATGTTGATGACGTCCATCGCCGAACAGGCTGCGAGCGAGGCGAGCAGCGCTTCCATGGGTGTGGGCCCCAGGTCTTGCCCTCCTGACTCGGGATACGCGTCGAGCGTGAATCGGATGCCCGAGGGTGGGATCACTTCGAAGGCCCGCCCCTTCTTCCAGTCGAGGGTGATCATTTTCCGAGGCTCCTTCGGATGCGTGCAACCAGGGCGTCGGCCGGCATCACTCCGCTGAAGGCGTCGACGACCTTGCCGCCCTTCATCAGGGCAAAGGTCGGGATACCGCGGACGCCGAAAGCTTCCGCCAGGGCCGGTTCATCGTCGACGTTCACCTTCGCGATCCGCACCTCGGCGCCGAGCTTTTCGGCGGCCTGATGCAGGATCGGATTCATCATGCGGCAAGGGCCGCACCACGGCGCCCAGAAGTCGATAAGAATCGGAGTCGGATCTTCGATCGCCACCTTCTGAAAGGCCCCGGTCGTGAGGTTGAGAATGTCTGTCGCTTGCGCGTTGCTCATGGCTACGAGAGCACGTTAGCGCGAAAAAGGATTCACCCTTGCGTCAGTTCCCGCTCCATGAACACCGCAAGGTCTCTGAATTCGTCAGGAAAGTCCGCCGGTGGCTCGACGTACCGGAAACCCGCCGCTTCGTAGACGGCGTGTGCCGTCTTCATCGTGTGGTGGCTGTCGAGCCGAATCCGGCCGTACCCGGCCGCATGCGCCTCCTCGATTAGCCGCTCCACCAGCTGCCGGCCGATCTGCAGCCCGCGAAAGCCGGGGCGCACGTAAAGCCGCTTGAGCTCGCACAACTCAGCGCCGTGGCCCCTGAGACAAATGCACCCGGCAGGCTCGCCGTCGATCCTCGCCAAAAGCAGTCGAGCCTTAGGCGGAACGAATTCGCCAGGTAGTCCGGCAAGCTCTGCCTCAAGGTTGACGAACGTCGGCGCCTGCCTTCCTCGCGGGTCCATCTCGAGCACCCAATCCGTGTACTCCCGGATCCGTTCTCGGGCCGCTTCGGCGTCGGCGCTGGACTCGACCTGCTTGATTGTCAGCACCGCCAGATTCTTCTCAGCCGCGTAAGATCGGCCCCTGGCTTTGGATTATGATGGGCAGAGCCGCGACTAAACGCCTCGCGCCGGCCCAAGCCCATGCCCTTAACCTTGAACCTTCGAATCTGCTCGCTTGCTTCGCTCGCCGTCATGCTCGTGGCATCCGTTGCTGCTCAACCCAACAAGCCCGCCGCGGCTAAGGACGCCTCCGAAGCGGGCGAGCCGCTCGTGATCAGCCCGCACTACCTTCGCATGCTCCATCCGAACGCCCTCGCGCTTCTTGCCAAGCAGGTCAAGTCTGGCGGCGGCGACCGAGCGCAGCTCGAGCGTCTGGCCGGTCCCTCCTTCGCGGCCAAGCTCCTCGGAGCCGACCTGAGCCTGGTCCAGGTTCCAGAGAAGCGAGGGAAGCAAACGGCCAAATTGGCTCTAGGCGCGAATCTGCTGAGGAGCCTCCAACTCCCGACTCAGCTAAGCCCCGAAGACTACGCGCCAAAGCAGCTCGACTACGAGAAGATGGTTCCGGACGTGATCCAGAGCGGCAACGTCTACGTCACATCGCCCATCGAGGGAACCGTGACCGTCTCGGTCGTTGCGACCGGTTCAACCAAGTCGACGGCGCCCTTCTATTACACCCAGATGCAGAGTTACACCGGCGTCGTCAAGAACGGCCAGTACGTGGTGGATCAAACGACCGCCGCGCCGACGATGCCGATCAAGTCAGGACAGATGTTCACGATCCTGATGCAGTTCGGGGCCGACGTAGGCGTCTATACCGCGGACCTCCACGTGAACTGTTCCGGGCCTTCGGGCTCTTGGTCGGCGGTAGTTCCCATGAAGCTCAACTCGAGCCACGCCAACGACTACTCCGTGCAGATGGTGGGTTACAACCCGCACGTGGCCGCCTTTCCCGGCCGCCCGTTCAACGTCAGCTTCACCGTCAAGCCCGTCAACTTCCGAAAGCCATTCTTCGTCTTCGTGAAGGCGCCCACCTCCAATGGGCTTGCGGAGAGCACCGACCCGGTTGCTACCCAGTTCTATGTGAAGAGCAACGCCCAGATGACTGTGACGATCCCCTGCACCTGTGCTTCAAACGCCAAGATTCAGGATTTTGTCGACTTCACCCAGATGCTGGTAGCCGACAACAACCGAAGTTCGGTGGTCTTCACG
>DATGIR010000283.1:0-5491 GCA_035295605.1 Fimbriimonadaceae bacterium
TCCGGGCGGGCTCGGCCGGCAGCCGGCGAAGTCGCCGGTGCCCACGTACACGCCCTGGCCGGAACTATCCACCGCGCAGCAGGAAACCGCCAGGGTCGGCCAGGTGCCGTCGCTCTCCTCCGTGTAGGCGCTGCTGCCGAACGAGCCGATCCAGAAGCCGCCGGTGGGAGAGCCGACGAAGATCGAAGTGCCTCGGCCGAACGCGGCGGTGTTCACGCGCCCGGCCAAGGTGCGCGGACCCTGGTAGCGGTCGCTGGTGTTGGTGGGCGAGTCCAGGTTGTTGGGGCCGAGGAACTTCCAGGTGGGGCCCGGCGGCACGAGCACGTCCGAGTGCATGGTCGTCTCCGCCTCGCGGTACATCGACCAGTCGATGCTGGCGCCCGGGTAGGCGCGCTCGCGCGTGAAGTAGAGGAGCGAGCCAATGTAGTCGTCGTCGCCGAAGGCCGGCTTGGGCACGGCGGCTAGCGGAGCCGGCTTGTGAGCCGGCGTTCGGTGCTGCCCGCGCGCGGCGACGAAGATGCCGCCCAGCGCCAAACCGCAGGTGGCGAGAATCAAGGGGGTGGCGGGCTTCACTTGGAGGCCTCCTTTCGGGTTCGGCGCTTGCGTGCGGCGAGGGCAGCGAGACCGCCGAGCGCGAGGAGCGAGGCCGGCTCGGGCGCGGGGTTGATGGCGACCAGGCCGCTGATGCCGGTTCCGTTGATCGTCGCGCCGAAGCCGCCGACCAGGGTGGTGGCGCCGGTGGATTCGTTGATCGTAAAGAGTTGGTTGGTGCCGGCGAGGACGCCGCCGGGCCCCGCGGTGCAGAAGTAGGAGGTATTCCCGAGCGTGGCCATGCCACCCACTTCCCCGAGGGTGGGATTGAGGGCCGCGACCTGAATGAGGTTCCCATTGCTGACGTCGATCTGCCAGAGGGCGTTGTCCTCGCGATCGATGCCCACGAGCTCGCCGTCGGAGCGGAAGTCGAAGCCGTTGAAGTCGTGGGGAAAGCCGCCGAGCTGCGGGCCGGTGGTGGCGGCGCCGGTGGCGAGGTTGAGGGTGAACATGAAGTCGTTGACGTTCGTGCCGAAGTTGGCACCGTACACCACGCCGTCGTCGTTGATGGCGAGGGCGCCCTCGAAGAAGAAGCCGTTGCCGAGCGCGCCGACTTTGGTCGCCGCCCAGGTGGTCGGGTTGTACCGGTAGAGGGTCGCGTTGTTGCCGGTGGTGTAGCCGTAGACGTTTCCGTCCTCACCCAGCACGAGGTCCGCGATGTTGGTGATCCCGGGATTCCCGACCTGGGTCAGGGTGGCGTTGGTGGTGTCGATCCGGTAGATCCTTCCCGAATCGTAGTCGACGCCATAAAGCTGACCGTGCGCGAATGCCGCCGCCCACAGCAGGGCAGCGGGCGCAATCCATCGCCGCAAAACGAGGTCCATTCCTCCACTCCTCCGAGCCCGCCGCTGCAGCGTCGGGCAAGTAAATAAGCCTGCACTTCAGGCTAATGGAGGCATTGTACGACAGCAATATTATGGGGAGGCGCGATGGGGGCAAGACCTCGGATATTTGCTGGGGCGGTCGGCGTACAGCTCGTCGACCCAAGGGAACATGGTCGGATCTTCCTTCATCCGTGCTTCAAGCACCTCGTCGTCGTGCCCGCGCATCTGCTCGAGGAACGGAAAGTGCTCGGGTCGCACCGGGACGATGGCGAGCGGCTTGACGGGCTCGAGGCTCGCCCAGTGGTGGACGACGAATCGGACGCCGCCCAGCTCGTCTTGCGGGTCGCGGGAGAAGGTGGCCTTGGGAAGGATATAGACGTAGCCGGGACGATACGGCCGGCGGGCGAGGGCGCTGTTCTGGATGGAGAAGAAGTAGTAGCGCTCGCCTTCGCGGCCGTCGTCGACCAACGAGATGCAGGCGTTGTGGAGCGAGAAGGGGGGCGAGCGGTCGAGGATCGCGTAGTACATCGGCCAGAGCCCATCTGAGGCGGCGTAGACCGCGTTCTGGGCGCCGAACGGGTTGGAGTCGGTGGGCTGCCGGGGGACGAACTGGGCGATGTTGGGGTCGCCGGTGCCGTGGAGCAGGAAGTCGCCGCGCTCGGCGAGGTGGCAGAGGAGCTTCCAGGGCTCGGCTCTGGGGGGGGCGAGGAGACCGAGGGGTTTGCCGGCCTCGAGGGCGGCCATGAGGGCTTGGGCTTCTTGGAGCTCGTCGGGGGTGAGGGTCGGGTCGTCCCGCTTGAGGAGGTATCGACCGAAGTCCACGGGAGGCATGGGTGGAATTATGGAGGGGGGCTAAGATAACTTCACTCGATGCCCGCCTTGAGCCACGACGCGCGCCGGAACCTTGTCGGCTACCTGTTCATCAGCCCGTGGCTCGTCGGCTTCCTCGTATTCGTGGCGGGGCCGTTCGTTCGGAGCATCTACCTCTCGTTCACGCGTTACAACATCGTGACCGCGCCCAAGTGGGTGGGCCTCGCGAACTACCGGATGCTGCTGACCCAGGACGACCTGTTCTGGAAGTCGGCGTGGGTGACGGTGAAGTACGCGGCGATTTCGGTGCCGCTGGCGATCGTCATCGGGGTCGCGCTGGCGCTCCTGCTCAACTCGAACGTACGGGGGATCGCGGCCTTCCGGACGGTCTTCTATCTGCCCTCCATCGTGCCGGTGGTGGCGACTTCGGCGATCTTCATCTGGATTCTCAACCCGACGATCGGGTTGGTCAACCAGGTGCTCGGCGTGTTCCACATTCACGGCCCGGCGTGGCTCAAGAGCTCGCCGTGGGCGTTCTACGGGCTGGTGTTCATGGCGCTTTGGGGCGTGGGCGGGAGCATGGTCATCTACCTTGCCGGCCTGAAGGACATCCCGAATTACCTGTATGAAGCGGCGACCATCGACGGGGCGAACCCGCTGCGCAAGCTGCGCCACGTGACGCTGCCGATGATGACGCCGGTGATCTTCTTCAACCTGGTCATGGGCATCATCGGGGCGTTCCAGACGTTCACGCAGGCCTACGTGATCACGCCGGACGGCGGGCCCGAGAGCTGCACGTATTTCTACAGCCTTTATCTGTACAACCGGGCTTGGAAGTACCTTGACATGGGCTACGCGAGCGCGATGGCGTGGGTGCTGTTTCTGGTCATCGTGGTGCTCACGGCGGCGGTTTTCCGGACGCAGAGCAGGTGGGTGCACTACGGTGGCTAATCGGGCACCCTCACCCAGAGGGAGAAGAGACATGAGTCTGCAAATCCTGAAGCGGTGGGCGATGTGGGTCTTCGCGATCGGGTTGACCCTCGTGGTGTTTGCGACGGGCAGCTCGACGCCGCGCAAGTACCCGCAGCGGAAGCTCGTGCGCTTTTGGCACCGGTGGCAGGGCGACTGGGAGAAGCAGGTTCAGAAGATCGTCGACGCCTTCAACGAGAGCCAGAGCGAGTACGAGGTGGTCGCCGTCAGCGTGCCGGGCGGTGGCGCGGATGCCAAGTTCATCCTCGGCGTGATCGGCGGCGACCCGCCCGACCTGATGTCGATGGGGAGCACCCCGGTTGCGAACATGGCCGCGAACGGGTTCCTGACCCCGCTCGACTCGCTCATGACGCCCGACGAGAAGACGCGCTTCTTCCGGGACAGCTACCCGGGCATCCGAAACATCGGCGTGTTCCACGGCCGCTGCTACGGCATCACGATCGGCGCCGACCTGATGGCGCTGTACGTGAACGTCAAGCAGCTTCGCGAGGCGGGCCTGGACCCCGACCATTTCCCGAAGACCCTCGAAGAGCTCGAGGATTGGGGGATCAAGCTCAACCAATACGACAAGCAGGGGAACCTGACCCGCTTGGGCTTTTTGCTCAGCGACATCGGCTACGTCTCGCATTACTTCGGGGGCGGTTTCAACGTGCTGCCGGACGGTCGGCTCGAGCTGAACACCCCCCAGAATCTGCGCGCGCTCAAGGCGATCGTCGACTACCGGCGCAAGATCGGCTTCGACAACGTGGTGCGCTTCCAGGCCGGGCTGAACGATATCGAGGGCGCCGCGAGCTGGGCGTTCATGCACGGCGACCTGAGCATCACCTACGACGGCCAGTGGCGCGTCGAGGAGCTCCGCAAGTTCGCGCCGGACCTGGAGTACCGGGTCTATCCGATTCCGCCGCCGGCGGAGGGCGGGACCCCGCTCGGCGGGCTGGTCGGCGGCAACTACATGATCGTCCCCGTCTCCGGCAAGCAGAAAGCGGGCGCTTGGGAGTTCCTGAAGTTCTGGACCGGGCTCGACAACCCGGACCGGGCGGCGACCTTCTACAACATGGGGGGGTGGCTGCCCTATTCGCCGGCGGTGGCCAACTCGCCGACGTTCCAGCGCTGGCTGGCGCACGACAAGCAGTTCCAGGCGTTTTTGGACATCCTCGCGAGCCCCAACTGCAAGGCGCCGCCCGCCATCGCGAACCTGCAGTTCCTGAACGACCTCATCACGCGCGCGGAGGATGACGCCGAGCACGGCTCGGTCACGCCGGAGCAGGCGCTGGCCAACCTGGACGCGAAGTACCGGGAGGAGGCGCGCAAGCGCCGGGAGCTGGGCTATGACGAATGAGGGCGTGGCTAAGCTGAGCCAGGCGCAGAAGCTGGGGATCTACCTCGCCCTGGCGCTGCTCTCGATCCCCGCCCTGCTGCCGCTGCTCTGGATGGTCTCGACCTCGTTCAAGACGAACAGCCAGATTTTCGCCTCCGGCGGTTTCTCGTTCAAGGCGCTGGTGCCTTCGCCGCTGATCGGCAGCAACTACCCGGACGCGCTGCACAACATGCCGTTCCTGCTCTACCTGCGCAACACGCTGCTGCTGTGCATCTGCACCATCGTCGGGGCGGTGGTCAGTAGCTCGATCGTGGCGTACGGGTTCGCGAAGCTGCGGTTCGCGGGGTCGAAGGCCCTGTTCGGGATCATGATCGCGACGATGGCGCTGCCCGGCCAGGTGACGATGATTCCGGTCTTCAGCCTGTTTCGGTCGCTGGGGTGGTACGGAACCTACCTGCCGCTGATCGTGCCCGCGTTCACCGGCTCGGCGTATTACATCTTCCTGCTGACGCAGTTCTTCAAGACGATTCCGGGCGAGATGTCGGAGGCGGCGAGCCTGGACGGGGCGACGGAATGGTCGATCTTCAGCCGTCTGATCCTGCCGCTTTCCAAGCCGGCGCTGGCGACGTGCGCGCTGTTTCAGTTCATCGGGACGTGGAACGATTTTCTCGGTCCATTGCTGTACGTGAACGACCCGGCGAAGTACCCGCTGGGCTACGGCCTGCAGCAGTTCGTTTCGCACTACGGCGGTTTCTATGCGCAGCTGATGGCGGCGAGCACGATCTTCACGGTTCCGGTGATCATCCTGTTCTTCTTCGCGCAGAAGACGTTTATTCAGGGGATCGCGACGACGGGCGGGAAGTGACGCCTGGGGAGCGACGCAGCGGATCTTCCGTGAAACCCGTCCTTAACTAGTAACCATGCTTCCCTCTCTCGCGATTGCGCTCATGTTCTCCGC
>DATGIR010000284.1:0-3298 GCA_035295605.1 Fimbriimonadaceae bacterium
GCCGACGATGCCCGTTTGCTGAAGCCGAAGCGCCCGCGCCCGCGCGTTGGGGCGGTAGTCGAGCTCCCGGGCGGCGGCGAGAACCCGCAGCCGCGTCTCCTCGGAGACCCGGTTGCCCGCATCCTCCCGCAGCGCGAGGGAAACGCTCATCACGCTGACGCCAGCCTGATTGGCGACGTCGCGCAAGGTGTTTCGATGGCCGGCGCCTTTGCCTGAGCTCATGTTTAACGTTAAAGAGTGTACAACGGGTTCGTCGGAATCCAAAATGAATTTCGTCGGGCTCGGATCCGCGGGTTTAACGATAAACGTTTGATCCCTCTGTTTCGCGCGTCTGCTCATGCCGGCACCGCCTGAATCTGCCGCTCCGAGGAGGCGCGCACATGGAGCTGGGCGGGAACGATAATCCGGGTCGGCGCCTGGTCCGGGCTGCCCTCGATGAGGCTCATGAGCAGGCTGCACGCCGCCTTCACGAGCTTCGGGATGTTCAGGTTGACGGAGGTGAGGCCCCCGGCGATGATCTCGCATCGCTTGCTGTCGTTGAAGCTGGCGAGCCCGAGCTCGTCCGGAATTGAGAGTCCCAAATCCCGGGCCGCCAGCTCAACGCCGGTCGCTAAGAGGTCATCGAGCGCGAGCACCGCGTCCGGGCGGTCCGGCCCGGTTAGCATTTCGGTCGCCGCCTTGCGGGCGCTCTCGAGGTTGAATTCGCACTCCCAAACGCTGGAGCTCAGGCCGGCGGCTTCGACCGCCTCCCGGTAGCCGCGGAGGCGGTCCTGCGAAACGGTGATTCCGAGGGGTCCGGCCAGGAACCCGATCCGGCGGTAGCCGCGGGCGATCAGGTGCGAGGTCGCCTCGGCGGCTGCCGCCGGATTGTCGTTGTCCACGCTCCAAACCGTGCCGCCTTCGCCGGCGGGATTCCCGATCACCACGAAGGGAAACCGGTCGCGCTGGAGAAGGCCGATCCGCTCGTCCTGGGCCGCGGATTCGACGAGGAGGAGCCCGTCGACCCGGCGGGAGCGGAGCATCTCGTCGTAGATCGAGCGCTGGGTCGATTCGGAGGCGAGCTCCAGGCAAAGCGTATAGTTCGAGCCTGCCAGCGCGTCGATGATCTCCGAGGTGAGCATCGCGAAGAACGGATCGTCCTGGAAGCCGCCTTGGGGCCGCTTGACGACCAGACCGATGAGTCCGCTGCGGCTGCTGCGCAGGGCGCGGGCGTTGCCGTCGGGGCGGTAATTGTGCTGCGCCATGATCGAGCGGATGCTCGCGGCGGTCTCGGAATCGACGGTCTCGTCGCCGGTCAGCACGCGGGATACGGTGGATTGGGAGACCTTGGCAAGGCGCGCGATATCTCGCTGGGTGATCCCCTGACGCGTCTTGTTCCCTCGGTGTGCCGTTCGCTCCATTGCGCTAGCTGTGAATACGTATTTTCAACTGTGAATACGTATTCGCTACTATAACGCAACGTTAAGGGATTTGCGGGGAGAAAATGATGGCGGAGGGAGAAAGCCGGTAGTTTTACGAGGTCCTCAGGTTTTCAGGCTTTCAGGTTTTCAGGTTCTTTCTTCGTAAGGCTCTGAATCAGGCGCGAGAGAAGTGCACTTATCGATTGGCACCGGGCGAGCAGATCTTCCGCGTCCTCCAGCGCTAGTAAGTCGCACCTGGCCGCGATCTCTACTTGGGTGTCGAGCTCGCGCAGGCTGCCCCGCGCAATTCGTAGGAAGTTCACGAATTCCTTGGCGGAACCGCGGCCGGAGCCTTCCGCGATGTTGCTAGCCACCGAGATGGCAGACCTCAAAATCTGATCGCGAAGAATACGGTCAGATATCCCAAATCCCTTAGTGGATGCACGCACGAGGACGGTTAGGTCGACGGCCTGTTGCCACACGAGCAGCTTGCGGTGTCCGTACTGAGCCTCGCCCACGTCGAAGCGGATTCTACTGGCTGAGGAAGTCTCGACCTGAAAACCTGAGGACCTCAAAACCTGAAAACCTACGAACCCTCCCCCAGCATCTTCCGAACATCCTCCGGGATGCTCACCGCTTTCCTCTCCGACCCCATGAACACGTGCCACGTGTACCCCTCGGTCGCGAGGGTCCCGTCCTCCCTCAACACCTCATAGTCGAACTTAATCGACGCGCGCTTGATCTCGGCCGCCCGAATCTTGATCGTCACCAGCTCGTCATAGCGGATTTCCGCTCGGTAGCGCACGTGCAGCTCGACCACGGGAAGGAACAGACCCCGGTCCTCCAGGCTCTTGTAGGTGAACCCGTGGTCCCGGCACCACGCGCCTCGGGCCTGCTCGAACCACAACAGGTAACTGCCGTAGTAGGCGTGCCCCATCGCATCGGTCTCGCCGTAGCGCACGCGAATCGGCTCGAGGGTGTAGGCGGACACGCGCTTAATCGTACTGCCGGACGATGTCGGGATGCGCCGCAAGGTGGGCCTCGACTGCCGCGAGCGTGGGGCCCTCGGAGGCTCCGACGAAGCCGGCGGCGAGCGACGCCGCTGCCGAGCCGAAGCTCAGACACTTCCCCAGCCGCCAGCCGCGATCCAAGCCGAAGAGCACCCCGGCTCGGAGCGTATCCCCGGCACCCGTCGAGTCCCGCACCTCCGGCCGTTCGAAAACGGGCGGGTTACGCACACCCTCGGGCGTGCCGACCATCAAGCCACGGCCGGCGTCACTCAAAATCGCAGTGCAGCCGGTTCGCTCGACAAGCTCCCGAACGAGACCCTCGTTCACTGCGGAATTGCCACGCTCGCCATACCAGCGGGTGCTGCTGTGCCACAGCGTCCCTGACCCGATCACCGTGCTGGTTGGCGGCAGGTCCATCAGGTACACGCCCATCCCGCCTTCAGTGGCTCGGCTCGCGTACGCTTCCCCCACTGCGCCGAAGTTACCGTCCACCGTGAACCAGCTTCCCTTCAAAGTGTCAAGCTCAGCCGGATCGGGCGCCGACATCGTACTGAACCCGAGCCCGAACATCGTTCGCTCTCCGTCCGGAGTCACGTACACGTCGCAAACCGGCGTGGACTTCACTGCGACCGAGCGCGTCGGGTAGCCCAAGCCACGCTCGACGAGCAGCGATTCCAGAAGCACACCCTCGAGGTCCTCGGCCAACGAATTGCCAAGCAGCCGGAGGTCGGCGCCCCAACGTGCCAGGTGGGCCGCCGTGTTCGCCGCCTCGCCGCCCAGCATCAGCACTTCGGAGTCCACTTCGACGTATTCGCCAAATGCCGGAATACGCGCCACGTGCCGGATTCGGTCCAGGCAGACCGTGCCGAAAACGAGAATCATGTAGCC
>DATGIR010000285.1:0-3918 GCA_035295605.1 Fimbriimonadaceae bacterium
CGCTTCGTGATCAGCTGGAACGCTCTACCTCCGCCGCTCGTGAAGCCGAGTATCACCTGCGGCACGCCGTTCGGGTCACGGCCACTCTGGATCGAGCCGTTCTCGAGATCGCGCCCGCTCAGTTCGGGCGGCCCGTTCGGAGACTTCGGGAAGTACTTGAAGAGGTACCAGTACGTGTCGTTCGGAGAACGCCCCACAGGCTGGGTCGAGCCGGTGAGCGGGGTCGTGGGCGTCACATGCTGGGAGACGACCTCCGTGTGCGCCGGGACCGCGAGGATCGTCGTGCCCGGAGGCCGGTTCCCGTGGTAGCCGGCAAGCAGTGCCCTCCGCGTCGGATAGGGGCCGGCCAGGACGACGTTCTTCTCAGTCGCCTTCGTCCGCGAGTCGAAGAGGTAGTACGCCTCCGGCGTCCCCATCGTCGTGTTTGCGTCGGCCGCGGCCAGCAACGAGTAGAGCGTCGGATACGGCGTGGGATTCCCGTAACTGACGGTCGGTCGGACGAGATCCCGTTCGAAGTCGAAGAACTGCAGCTGACCGGTCGAACCGACGATCGCCGCCGCCTTCGCAGGATTGCGCACGCCGGAGAGTTGGATGACGATCTCGTCGCTGCGCCGGAGCGCGACGTTCGGCGACCTAACTCCGAGCTTGTGGAGCCGGTTGACCATGATCCGTCGCGCGGTCTGCATCTGCGCGTGATTGAGCGTCTGACCCCGACTCGGAACCGCCTCGAAAACGACCTCGGCTCCTCCCTTGACACACTGACGGCCCGCGGAGCCGTGGCTACTTCCGCCGCAACTCACAAGGGCAAACACGGCTGCGACGATTGCGATGAGAAGGGCCAGGATCCGCAAGCGCTGCATCGCCGGCGAGCATACGCCCCCACCACAGAAACCCGGATTGCGGTCAACCGGGGTTGCAGGAGACGGCACGCGGAAGCAACACTCGGAGGTCGAACGCTTGCGCGCCGCTTGCAGGAAAACTCGCGTCGTGTTGTGCCCGGGACGAGCCCGGAAGCGGCCGGTCGAGCAGGAATCCACCGCGGCCCGTGCGACAGTAGGTTCCACGTGATCGGCGTGTACGACAATCCAAGGCATCGCGACGACCTACAGGGACTGCGGGCGATTGCCGTCTTGCTCGTCGCCCTCGATCACGCCGGCGTGGGCTTCCTGGCGGGCGGGTACGTAGGTGTCGACGTCTTCTTCGTCCTGTCCGGCTACCTGATCACGCAGCTCTTGCTCGCCGAGGCGGCGCGGTCCGGGCGCGTGTCGCTCGTGAACTTCTACATCCGGCGTGCGCGGCGGATCCTCCCGGCTGCAGCGCTGACGCTCATCGCAACCGACGTCGCCGCGTACTACCTCCTCAATCAGGTTCGGGCTCTCCAGACCATGAAAGACAGTGTCTGGGCGGCTCTCTTCGGAGCGAACATCAACTATGCGCGCCAGGCGACCGACTACTTCGCGCAGGGCGAGCCGCCGTCTCCGCTGCTGCATTTCTGGTCGCTGTCGATCGAGGAGCAGTTCTATTTCGTCTGGCCGACCGTGTTGGCGCTCGTTCTTCTCGGGACGCTCGCCGGAGTGCGGATTCGTCGCGGGGGAGGTCGCATCACCGGCGCTGGCGTCGCCCGCCTGCTGGCCGTCTCCTTGCTCGCGGCCGCGGCGTCCTTCACGTACGCGCACCACCTCGTAAACGTCGACCGTGCGGGTGCGTACTTCTCCTCGCTCGGCCGAGCCTGGGAACTTGCGCTCGGCGCGAGTCTCGCCATCGGCATCCGCTGGGTATGCCAAGTACCGGGCGCTGTCCGGCTCGCCGCAGGCTGGGTCGGACTTGGCTGCATCGCTGTTGCGGCCGCGACCTATACGAGCAGCACACCGTTCCCAGGCGCGGCGGCATTGCTGCCGACCGTTGGAGCGGCCTTGGTGATCGCAGCGGGCTTGCGCGAGGGCGAGGAGCGTCGCCACGCCGGTCGGGTGCTAGGACTGCTGCCACTGCGCTACGTCGGTGACCGCTCGTACACGTTCTATCTCTGGCACTGGCCGTTCCTCGTCGTCGCCGCCGAGTACGAAGGGCACAAACTGCCGCTGGCCGCCAGCTTGTTATTGCTCGCGATCGCGTTTACCCTCTCGATCGCCACGTACCGCTTCTACGAGAATCCGATCCGCCGAATGCGGTGGAAGCGACCGGCCGGCGTCCTGCTCTGGCCGGTTTCGGCCGCCGTCGTACTCGGAGTTGCTTCTCTCGGCATCGGGTCGATCGAGACCAGCGCCGCCAGCGCGCAGACCCCGCCCGCCGCAGTCCAGCCCGGGATCCTTGTCGGGTCGTCGAACTCAGCCTCTCCGCCGGCCTTGCCCGCCGTGATCGCGACGGTAAACGCGGCAAAAAAGGGAGCCCCGATCCCGAAGTCACTCACACCGTCGTTCGTCAACCTCCAGGGTGACTGGCTCAAGTTCCCAAAGGGTTGTGAGCCGCACGACGGACAGACGCAATCAGCGAGGATCTGTTACGTATCCGGGCCGACTGCCAAGGCATCGTCGAAGCCGCACGCGGGTCACAAAACCATTGTCGTTCTGGGCGACTCGCACGCACACATGTGGCTCCCAGCCCTGCTCGCGATGGCAAAGAAAGACGGTTGGGAAGTGGTTTCCCTCGCGAAAGATTCCTGCGACGCGGACATCTTTGTCAATCCCGGTCGGTCGAATGAATGTCATCTCTGGTACGACTGGGCGCTGAAGACGATCGCAAAGATCAAGCCGGACACGGTCTTCATCAGCTTTCGCTACAGCGGCCACACGGACAGCAACTCGGAGCTGAAGATCGAGAACGGACTTTCCTCGTTGACCGTGTGGGCCAAGACGGTTGCAAACCACGTCGTCCTGATGGCCGACATCCCGTATCTCAACTCCATCCCTCTGCCCGTCGATTGCCTCCAACAAAAGGGCGCGACACTCAAAACGTGCACCGGAACGTGGAGCGGATCCGACTTGGATTTGACGAATGCGCTTGAGGCGATCGCCCGCCTTAACAAGGTCGGGGTCATAGACCCGCTCGGCTGGTTCTGTTACCAGGGCCTGTGTCCGGAAGCGATCGGACACACGATCGCGTATAGGGACTCCCACCACGTCACAAAGACCTACGCAACCGCTCTCGCTCCGCCGTTCAGAGCCGCGTTCCGCGCCGCGCTCACGCCCTAGCGCGCCGGTCAAAAAACCCGCCGTTTCCAGCGGGTTTCGCAAGCGGATGATGGGACTCGAACCCACGACCTTCTGCATGGCAAGCAGGCCAGGCAAGGTGACCCTAGGCGCCAAGAGCCGCCGCTCCGCATGGCTTAGCCAAGTCGCGGGGGTTCAGTCCGCCCCGCGCCGCCACCAACCGACGCGCAAACGTGACTGAGAACGTGACTGAGGCCCCGCCAAGTGCAGACCAGAGCGCGCACGCCTTCTGAACTCGGCTCGGGCATCCGCCCACTCGCGCAACCCCGGCTCGGCCACCTCATCGGGGTTGCGGATCGCTCGCTGCAGCAGCGTCTCGGCGCTGAAGAGGAGCTGCTGTGCAGCCTCGGCGTCATCGTCTGTACCGATGAGTTCTAGTTCCGCAATGAGCGGGCGTAGGCGATCCTGAGAGGGACGAAGCTCGGCGAGGAGCTCGCCGAACGTGATGAGCTGATCCCGCCTCTCAGTGAGGAGCCGCGACCTCACTTCGTTCGCGACGTGGTCGCACTCGGCGATCACTTTCGAATAGAGCGCGCGGCGGTCGTCGGCCCAACGCGCGTCCTGCTCGCGCTCCCACCGCGCATGTTCATTCCGCTGGCCAAGGAACCCGACGAGAGCAGCGCCGGCAAGCGTTCCGCCGACGCCGATCAGCGCTGCCCACTCGTCCACGAAGCGAGCCTAACGCGCTACGCGTGCGCGCTCAGCGCGGGAT
>DATGIR010000286.1:0-6325 GCA_035295605.1 Fimbriimonadaceae bacterium
GCGCCCCGCCCCACCACGCTTTGTAATAGTAGAAGAGATCCTTGGGGAATCCCGCCATATCCAGGATCCCGAAGTGCGAGTTGACGCACGGCCAGCCGTAGGGAGTCGGCTCGCCCTTGTAGTCGAATCCGGTCCACACAAAGCCCCCGGCGTTGTAGGGTTCCCGTGCGATCGGCTCCCACGCCGCCTGCGCGGTGTCGGTACCGTCCGAGTCATACGCGGGAACGTAGCCGCGGGTCTTGTCCGTCGTGTAGATGCCGCGGGTGGTCGTCGTGCTGGCCGTCTCGCTTGCGAACATCGGATGGGTCAGGTGGCCGGCGTGGTACCGCTCGTATTCGCCGGGCGAGTAGTTAAACCCCTCCAGGTCCAGGGTCTTGGAAAGGTAGCTGCCATGGCCGCCGTTCAAGGCGGCGGTCACGGGCCGGGTCGGATCCATCGCGTGAACCAGCCCGACCATGGCGTCCCCGATCCGGGTACCGGCGGGATCGGTTTGAACCGCCCACTCCTCGTTCCCGATCGACCACATGATCACGGACGGGTGGTTCCGGTCGCGAAGCACCTCCTGGCGAAGGTCGCCCAGTTCCACGGCCTTCGTGCTCGGGGATGCCTTGCCGCTGAACGTGTCGCCCATCTCGCGGTTCTCGTCCATGACGAGCATTCCGAGCCGGTCGCAGGCGTCCAGAAGCTCGGTAGCTACCTCGTTATGCGAGCAGCGGTAGGCGTTGGATCCCATCGACTGCAGCTTTCTAATGCGCCAGGTCAGCACACTGTCCGGCATGCCGATCCCCACACCGGCAAAGTCCTGGTGATTGCAGGTTCCCTTGAGCTTGACCGGCCGTTCGTTCAGGAGGAAGCCCTTGGCGGCATCGAAGCGGATGGTTCGAATGCCGAACGGGGTGTCCAGTTCGTCGACGACCTTTCCGTCGCGCAGAACCTGCGTTCGCAGGGAGTAGAGCCACGGATGCTCGAGGGACCAGACCTTCGCCGCCGGCTCGCCGAGCGCCGGCATGATGACTCCGGTCTGCTTCCCGGCGAGCTTCAGCGCGGTGGTTTTGACGGCGACCTGGCGGCCGGATGGGTTCAGTAGCGCTGTCCGGACGGAGATGCTCCGCGGGGTCGAAGCCGTGTTATCGACGCTTACTTGGCCCGTGACCACCGCGGAAGGCTTCCCGGTCACGTTAGCCACCTTTGTCGTCACGAACACGCCGCCGAGCGGAGAAACGTGAACCGGATCGGCGATCGTCAGCCACACATGGCGGTAGAGGCCGCCGCCCTCGTACCACCAACCCTCAGTCTTGCGGGCGTCGAGGTGGACGGACAAAACGTTCCGTCCGCCGAAGCGGGCGAACTTCTGCAGATCGAACCGGAACCCGGTGTAGCCGCTCCGGTGCGAACCGAGATAGGCCCCGTTGAACCAAACGTGGGCGTCGCTGAAGGCGCCGTCGAAGTCGACCCAAACGCTCTTGCCGCTTGCATCCTTCGGCAGATTGAAGCTTTTGCGGTACCAGGCCGTGCCGCGCGCCAATGCGCCGTGGCCCGGATCGAACTCGGGCGCGAACGGGCCCTCGATCACGTAGTCGTGAGGTAGGTGGACCGTGCGCCACTTCGAATCGTCGAAGCCGGGATTCGACTCCGGCGGCCGGCCAATCTCTCCCTCTAGCTCCTGGAAGCGCACCGCTCCAATGCCGCCGGGTCCGGCCGTGTTCTCGACGAGGACCAGGAGCGAGTTCGGCCCGTCGTTGTTCCAGCCTGTCAATGAAATATCGAACGGGTCGTTCCAGCCTTCGTGGTGAAGGAGCCGCTTGCCGTTCAGCCAGACCGTGGCGTTGTCGTCGACGCTCTCGAAGTGGAGTTGGGTTCGGCTCAGCTTGGTGGGCTCGATCCGCCTGGTGATCGTGGTCTCGAACCACGCATAGCCAACCCGGCCGTGAAAGACGTCGTCGCCTGCCTTCGCCTTGGACCGGCGCTGATCTCTGGCGAGGGGGGGCGTGGCGGCATTCGGGTCGGGCTTTTCGGCGGGAACCCACCAGGACCACTCGGCGATATCGTTGGCGGGCACGATCGACGCGGCCTCGAGCTTGAACTTCCAGTCGGCGTCGAAGCGCCGGTGGACACGCTGGGCGGTCGCCGTCGTGAGTGTGAGAAGAGCGAGGGTGATGCCGCCCCACCGGGCGATCTCGGATGATGCCATGTCTGGGTCCATTCTGGGACCGCCGATTGATTTAGCGTTTCATTCGGGCTGAGCGAGAGCCAATTACTTAATCCTCCTTAAACATCTCTCCAGCCGGGAACGAGCCTCCGAACCCCTTCGTTGCCCGGGATGTCGGAGGTCAAGGGACACGAAACGACGAAGAAGCCGCGAAGGCCCCTCCCCCCAAAGAGGAAAGCAAATGAAAAACAAACTCGCAACATTCGGAACTCTCGGTCTTCTGTTGGCGACCATGGTCGCCCCGATGACTGCCAGCGCGGACTCACGCGACCGGCAGGACCACCGGCAGGACACCAAGAACAATTGGCGCAACCTGACGATCGGATCCGCTGTGGTCGGCTTGCTCGGCCTCGCCGGACACAACGACACGGTTGCCGCACTGGGAGCGGCAGGCGCCCTCTACTCGGGGTACCGCTACGACCAGGATCGACAAAGCCAGGATCGAATCGGCGACTATGCTCGCCGGCGCGACGACCAGCGGAGCCGGAACGACCGTGACGACCACCAGAAGCGCGATCGACAGGATCGCGGCAACCGCCAGGACAACCGCGATCGAAGGTAAGACCAACGCCTCACGAAAGCGTCTTGGGGCCCCTCGGCTAGGCCGTCGGGCCCCATTTTCTTGCGTTCAGCCGCCCCCAGCCTTAAACCTCCTTAAAGGTCGGCGCAGAGGCTCCCAATTCACTGCACTATGCGGAAAACCCTTCGTCGCAAGAGTTGTACGAATTCAAAAACGGCTCGGACGAAGTGCCCGAACCACTCAGGAGAAGAACATGAAACTATCAACCAAACTCGCAGTGCTCGGCGTGATGGGCGCGATGTTCGCCATCCCGGCCGCTTCGCAAGCGGACGCCATCAAAGTCAACCTGCTTGGCTGGCACATCTCCCTCGGCCACAACGATCAGTGCTACGACTGGCACTGGCGGCGGGACCACGGCTACGACGACTGGCGCTGGTATCGCGACCATCCGGGTTGGCGGCCTGACCGGGACGACCACCGGGATCGAGACCGAGACCGGGATCGAGACCGAAACCGGGATCGAGACCGACGTGATGGGGATCGCGGCCGCGATCGGCACGACCGCCGATAAACTCTTCCGTTCACATGGTTCAGCACGGGGCGCCGTTGGCGCCCCGTGCTTCGTTATGAGAGCCATTGATTGCCCCGACGCAAGCCGACTGTTACACCGGGTTCTCACCAAGCGTCAAAAGCAATTGGCTCGTTGTGCGTCGCGGGTTCGAACGATCCCGGGCGCTCGATGGCTCTAAGTAAGGACGGCAGGTTCCTTGACCGGCTGTCGGAGGTTTTCTTTAGTTGATGAGATGGATCGCTAGTGCCGCTCTTGCCGCCCTCGCCATCGGCGCGCAAGCCCAAACGTATTTCAACGGTGACCGGAACATCCTTGTCCCGAACTCATCGATTCCGCAGGTGGGCCGGGTCCATACCCACTACTTGATCTATGTCGGCCCGAGTTCGTCGCTTCCGAACGGCGGGGTCTTCAAGGGTCCCAACCTCGCGTTCGCAGGCCCCGCGGGCTTCCACCCTGCCGATATTCAGGCCGCGTACAAGATGCCTGCGAACGGCGGCACGAACGCGATTGCGATCGTCGATGCTTTTGACGAGGGAACGCCGCTTTCCGACTTCAACACGTTTTCGCAGACGTTCGGGCTCCCAACCGAGAGCTCGGCGAATCCGACCGCGAGTTCGAACCAGCACCTCCAAGTGGTTTATGCCCAGGGCTCCAAGCCGACCTACGACGCCGGCTGGGCGGGTGAGGAAGCTCTCGACATCGAGTGGGCCCATGCCATGGCGCCGAACGCGAAGATCTACCTCGTCGAGTCCGCCGACAACTCGTTTGCCAACATGTTTGCCGCCGAGGTCGTGGCGGCCAACCTCGCCGGGGTTAAGGAAGTTTCGAATAGCTGGAGCGGCGGCGAGTCGGCCGGTGAGCTTGGCCAGGACGGCACGTTCGTCAAGAACGGCGTCACGTTCTTCGCTTCTTCCGGCGACACGGGAGGCGCTCAGGGCTATCCCGCCGAATCGCCGAACGTCGTCGGAGTCGGGGGCACGTCGCTCGTAATGAACGGGAACAACGTGGTCAGCGAGACGGTTTGGGGTGGCTCCGGCGGTGGCCCCAGCTCCTTCGAACCGAGACCGGCATATCAGGCATCGGTTCAAGGCGTGGTGGGGTCGGCGCGAGGCTGCCCAGACATCGCCGCGTTAGCCGATCCAAACACCGGTGGGGCGTGGTACGTGAACGGACAGTGGGGGGTGGTCGGTGGAACAAGCTTGGCCTGCCCGATTTGCGCCGGAATCACCAACACGCGTGCGCACTTTGCAAACAGTTCGGTCGCCGAACTCACCCGCGTCTACCAGAACCAACACAACGTTCAGCTCTACCGCGACATCACGTCGGGATCTTCCGGCCCGTACCAGGCGCGCCCGGGTTATGACTTGTGCACGGGCGTCGGCTGCCCGATCGGCCTGTACGCAAACATCATCAATCCGGTGAATGCGAACGCGGTTTCGGTGCTGACGGGGACCTATCAAGCAGGGACCTTATCGAGCCTGTTCACCGTCGATAACGACACGTACAACGTGGGCTCGACGAGCGTCGTCAATGTGGGTCAGGCGACCACCGTGTTGGTGAGCTTCCGGCTCAGTCAGCCGGCGGCGGGCATCGCGAATCTCGCGATTTCCCTCAACGAGTACGCCCCAACCGGATCGACGATCCAGATATTTGCTTACAACTGGAACACGAGGAACTACGACATCGTTCAGGCGTTCCCCGGTCTGCCGGCGGGCCCAACCGACATCGCGAATATGGCGAATCTTGGTCCCTACGAGAATGGAGCGAATACCGTCCAGTTCGCCGTTCGGACCTTCATCCCGACGCGGTTCGGCAGCCAGGCATTCAGGTCGATGCTCGATCAAATGGTCGTGCAGCCGACGCTCTCCGGCCAGTAGGAACCCTTAACCGGCAGGCGCGTTCCTCGCGCCTGCCGGTTTTGCTGTTTTCGGGGCGCTGCCATCCACGTGTACAAGGTCGTAGAATGAGCGACACATGGCGTTAAGCGTCCACGGCATCCACCACGTCACCGCGATCACCGCCGATGTCGGTCAGAACCTGAGCTTCTACACCCAAACCCTCGGGATGCGGTTGGTGAAGAAGAGCATCAACCAGGACGACGTTTCGGCGTACCACCTCTTTTACGCGGACAAGGTCGCCTCGCCGGGCACCGACTTGACGTTCTTCGACTGGCCGCTAGCGAGCGCCAACCGGCCCGGAACCGGGACCGTGGCGCTCACGATTCTGCGGGTATCCGGTCGTGAGTCGCTGAACTGGTGGCAGGCGCGGCTGGAGGCTTCCGGGTGTCAACCGGAGCGGGACGAGGATATCTCGGGCCGCGAGCTCCTCTCGTTTTCCGACCCGGAGGGTCAGTGTCTGGCGCTGATCGACGACTCGGGGCTGCCGCTGGAGTCGGTGCCATGGGAGCAGGTCGTTCCCGCCGAACACGCGCTACGCGGGTTCTACGGCATCGACATCGCTAGCGCCCGCCCCGATGGAACCAAGTGGACCCTCGACTTGCTTGGGTTTAAGCCGACAACCAACCCGGACGTCTTTTGGTTCAGCTCGAGCGCGGGGCATGCTCAGGTCTCTCTGGTCTCTGAGCCGGGCGCCAGGCCGGGAATGCCGGGCGCGGGCGGCATTCATCACGTCGCGTTCAGAGTCAAGGATGACGATGAGCTGAGTGCATTTCAGCAACTCCTCGAGTCCAAGGGATTCCAGACCTCGGGATACGTGGACCGC
Organism: Fimbriimonadaceae bacterium; assembly: GCA_035295605.1. Taxonomy (GTDB): domain Bacteria; phylum Armatimonadota; class Fimbriimonadia; order Fimbriimonadales; family Fimbriimonadaceae; genus DAIDHV01. The sequence goes on from DATGIR010000286.1 coordinate 6,022, forward strand.
TATTGGTTCCACAGCCTGTACTTCCGCGAGCCTGGAGGAGTGCTGTTCGAGTTGGCAACCGACGGCCCCGGAATGGACCGCGACGAGCTGCCGGAGCACTTGGGCGAGAAGCTATCGATCCCCCCGTTCCTCGAGCCGCGGCGGGAAGAGATCGAAGCCGGCCTCAAACCATTGCCGGAACCCAGCTCCGTTTAACTCGGAAAGCGGAACCTTCACGCAGATCACGTCGTTTTACTTTGTAATGCAAAGTAGTTTGATCCACGAGGAGGCGGTCGAGGACCTCCATGTCATCCGCCGGACGATG
>DATGIR010000287.1:0-3584 GCA_035295605.1 Fimbriimonadaceae bacterium
GGCGGGATCGGATACGCTTCGCAGACGTGTCCTTCAATTTCGGCGTCGTCGGCTGGGGATTGCGCAAGTCGATCGCGAAGCTTGCCCACCGGCCGGATGAAGGCCACCGACTTGTCGCTCTCGCCGATCCCGAGCCGGCAGCGCAGTCCGACTTCAAGACCTTTTCGGGCGGTGAGATTGTCGGCGATTACCGTGATTTAACCGGTCTCGACGCCGTGTTCATCCTGAGCCCGGACTTCCTGCACGAGGAACACGCGATCCACTTCCTCGAGGCGGGTACCCCGATCTATCTTGAGAAGCCGCTCGCGATTACCGTCGCCGGGTGCGACGCGATCCTTGCCGCCGCCGAGCGGACCGGAACGAAGCTCTTTGCCGGCCACAACATGCGCTACTTCGGGGTCGTGCGGAAGATGAAGGAGTGGATCGAGGCGGGGCGCATCGGCGAGGTGAAGACCGCCTGGTGCCGGCACTTCGTCTCCTACGGCGGAGAAGCCTACTTCCGGGACTGGCACGCGGACCGATCGAAGACCACCGGGCTCTTGCTTCAAAAGGGCGCCCACGACATCGACATCCTCCACTGGCTTTGCGGTTCGTACACCGAGCGGGCGGTAGGCATGGGCGCCCTCAGCGTGTACGGCGAGATCACGGACCGGCTCGCGCCGGGCGAACACCGAAAGGTGAGCTTCGACGGCACCTGGCCGCCGGCCGCACTTCGTCCATTGAACGACGTGGTCGACGTGGAGGACGTGAGTCTGATGCTCATGCAGCTCGAAAACGGCGTGCTGGCGAGCTACGAGCAATGCCACTTCACGCCCGACGCCTGGCGCAATTACATGGTCATCGGGACCGAGGGCCGAATCGAGAACTTTGGCGACGCCCCCGGCGAGGCGGTGGTCCGGCTATGGAACAAGAACCGCTTCGCCTACGCCGAGAAGGGCGACGAAGAGTTCGCGATTCCGCCTGCCAGCGGAACTCACGGCGGCGCCGATCCGCTCATCGTCGAAGATTTCCTCGCCTACCTTCACAGCGGCCAGCGGCCGGCGACTTCGCCCTACGCGGGGCGCCAGGCGGTGGCGGCGGGCATCGCCGCCACCGAGTCGCTGCGTAGCGGTTCGAAGCCGGTTGCCGTCGCGAAATACGCAAACGCGGCAAAATGGATCGGCCACTAACATGAAGCAGCTTCTTCCTCTCGGCACTCTCGCACTGGCTCTGGCTCTCGTCGGATGTTCGGGTTCTGGAGCGAAGACCTCCGATGCCGTCACGGCGCCGGAGGCCCCCGTCGGCGACAAGCCGACCGGCGACGTTGAAGTCATGGCATTCAAAGGCGGCTACGACATCGATTTCTATGCCGACGCTGCGAAGGAGCTAAGCGCCAAGAATCCGGGCCTCAAGATCACGGTCGAGGGCGATCCCAATGTCGCCGACAAAATCCAACCACGACTGATCGCAGGATCGCCGCCGAGCTTGATGTTTCCCGGCTGGAAGCTGGACCAATGGGCCGCCGCCGAAGAAGGTCAGCTTGACCTCTTGGATCAGGCGCTCGCCAGTCCGGCTTACGATGGCAAGGGCACGTGGGGTGACACCTTCGACCCCAAGATCCTGAAGCTCGGCCAACTGGACGGAAAGCAGTTTGTGCTTCCGTTCTGGTTCAACGTTTGGGGCATGTGGTACGACCCAGGCGTCTTCGCCAAGCATGGTTGGAAGCCACCGAAGACTTACGACGAGCTCTTAACTCTCTGCGGCCAAATCAAAGCCGCCGGCATCGCCCCCATCACCTTCCAGGGTAGGTTCCCCTACTACATGGTAGAGGGCATGCTGCTGCCATGGGCGCAGGACATCGGCGGCATGAAGGCGGTCAACGATGCCCAAAACCTGGAACCTGGCGCTTGGAAATCGCCCGCCATGCTCAAAGCCGCCGGCATGATCGTCGAACTTCGCGACAAGGGGTACTTCGAAGAAGGCGCCGTCGGGCTCACCCACACGGACGCGCAGACCGACTTCCTAAACGGCAAGGCCGCCATGATCCCGTGCGGCACCTGGCTCGATACCGAAATGAAGAAGACGATGCCCAAGGGCGCGTCAGTTGAATACCTGGTCACTCCCGCCGCTTCCGGCACCGGTGACCCCACCGCAGTGCCGATCGACGTCGAGCCGTGGATGGTCCCCTCGGCAGGAAAGAACCCGAACGGGGCTATCGCGCTCCTGAAGTACATGACCTCGCTTGACAAAGCGAAGCAGTTCGTCTCCACCAAATACACGCTCACCGCCATCAAAGGGAGCGACCAGGTGAAGAACCTCCCACCCTCCCTGAAAGCCCCACTCGCCGCCTTCAATCAGAGTAAGACGCAGTGGTCTTACGAGCTGCGCTATTGGTACAAGGCGTTCGAGGACGAGATCGAGAATGGGTTGACCGAGCTTATTAACGGGGGAACCGCCGAGAAATTCTGCGACCGGTGTGAGGCGGCCGCCGAGAAGATCCGAAAGGACGACAGTATCAAGAAGCACAAGGTCGGCGGGTGACGCAGAGGGGTCGCGGCTGGTTTATCGCGGCCTTTTTGGCTCCGGCCACGCTGATCTACGGCCTCTTCGTCGTCTACCCGCTGCTGCAATCCTTCGCGATTTCGCTTTATCGGTGGCGGGGCATTTCGCAACGCAAGACCTTCGTCGGCGCCGGCAACTTCGCGAAGCTGGCCGGGGACGAGGCCTTCCACAAGGCCCTTCATAACAATATCGCCCTGTTAGTGGTCGGCGGGGTCGCCACCATCTCGCTCTCCATTGCGTTGGCCCACGGGCTACAGGGCGCCGGCAAGGTGTCGCGCACGCTACGCGGCATCATCCTGTTTCCGCAAATCATCTCGCTCGTCGTGGTCGCGGTGCTCTGGATGTTCATCTACAACCCTGGCTTTGGCTTGCTCACGAGCGGCCTGAACGCGGTCGGACTATCCGGCTGGGTCCACACCTGGATCGGGGAGCCGAAGACGGCGCTCGGCTCGGTGGGGGTCGCTTTCGTCTGGTTCGCCACAGGCTTCTATACAATGCTCTTCGCTGCCGCCCTCCGCGCCATTCCCGCCGAAGTTCAGGAAGCGGCGGAGCTCGACGGGGCGATCGGCTTCCGCCGTTTCCAAAGCGTGACCTGGCCGATGCTCTGGTCGGTCAAGCGGGTAGCGATCATCCACTACACGATCACGGTGATGAATGTGTTCGCCCTCGTGTTCCTGATGACTCGGGGTGGGCCAGACCGGGCCACGGAGACACTCCTTACTTACCTGTATCAGAGCGCTTTCATCCACAGCGAATTCGGTTACGCGACCGCTATCGCGGTCGTGAACTTTGTGGTGGTCATGGTGCTGGCGGCGGGAATCATGTTCTGGCTGCGGCGCGATCCGGAGGCGTCGCGGTGAGGCGGGCGCTAGCCAACGTCGGGCTCGGCTTGTTCACGCTCACCATTCTCTTGCCGATCTTCTGGGTTCTGTTCTCCTCCCTCAAACCGGGTGACCGAATCGTCGCTACCCCGTGGTCCCTGCCCACCAGCCCGCGCTGGGAGAACTATACGAACGCGTGGCACGAGGGCGGCATCGGCGGAG
>DATGIR010000288.1:0-3416 GCA_035295605.1 Fimbriimonadaceae bacterium
TGCCCTCCTTCCCCGCCGGCGTCAGCCGCACAGCCTCAGTGTTCATAAGATCGCGGTTTGCGCCGATCTTCCCAACGATTGCCTCGACTGCTACGTCGTCCGGCGTTAATTGACCAAGTGAGACGGTCGCCTTCAAGCAAACCGTGCCCCCGCGCGCAGGCTTCCGGCCCGCGGTGTCGGTGACGTCGCGAATCGAGACGCTCGCCCACGACTTCTGCACTCGCTCCCGCCACTCGCGCGCTTCCCGGGCCTTCGCCAGGTTGTCGGCTTCGAGTGCCCTGTAGACGTTGCTCGCCGGCATGTAAGCACGCTCGGCATATTCGCGGACCATGCGAAGCGTGCTGAATTGGGGGGCCAGGCGCTTCATCGAGGCCTTCATCATTGCGATCCAAGAAGTGGGCAGGCCGTTGTCGACCCGGTGATAGAACTTCGGAGCAATTTCACGCTCGATGATCGCGTAGAGCGACCGGCTGTCGAGCCAATCCTGATGGCCGGCATCGGTCATCTCGATCGGCTCGCCGATGGCGAAGCCGAAGCTTGGATCGTAGCCCTCATCCCACCAACCGTCGAGCACCGAGCAGTTGAGGCCGCCGTTCGGTACGACCTTCATCCCGCTCGTTCCGCTTGCCTCCATCGGGCGCCGGGGGTTGTTCAACCAAACGTCGACGCCCTGAACCAAGTGTCGGGCTACTTCGATGTCGTAGTCTTCGACGAACGCGATGCGGGCTTGCGCTGCTTCCGTTCGAATGAAGTTGACGAGGTCCTGAATAATGTGCTTCCCGGCGTCGTCCCGCGGGTGCGCCTTTCCGGCGATGACGATCTGAACCGGCCGCTCGGGATGGAACAGGATGTTCTTCAGCCGCACCCGGTCCGTGAGCATCAGGCTCGCCCGCTTGTAGGTCGCGAAGCGCCGGGCAAAGCCGATGGTCAGGACGCGCGGGTCGAGGATGGCCCCAATCGTGTTGAAGTCGGGTTTGGCGACGTTCAGCCGTTCCTGGTCGTGCTGGACGCGCTTCCGGATAAACCTGATCAGGTCTCCACGTTCGTCTTCTCGCACGGCCCATAGGTCTTCGTCCGGGATGTTCTCGATTCCAGCCCACGCAGCCGGCTCGCCGCCCTCGGTGCGCCAGGCCTTGCCCAGGTATTCGTCGAACAGCGCCGCCATTCGCTTGGACACCCACGTCATAGTGTGGATGCCGTTCGTGACCGCCTCCACCGGGACTTCGTCCTCCGGGTAGCTGGGCCAGCGGTCGGAGAACATCGACCGGGTCACCTTCGCGTGAAGCTTGGAAACCCCGTTGACGAAGTTCGCGTTCTCCATCGCGAGCACCGCCATGTTAAAGGCTTCCCCGGTGTTCTCGGGGTCGATCCGGCCTAACTCGAGGAAGCTCGGGAAGTCGAGACCAGCCGCCGCGACGGACTTGCCCATGTACCGCTCGAGGAGCTCGGGCGAGAAGAGATCGAACCCGGCGGGGACCGGCGTATGGGTGGTGAACACGTTCCCGGCCACCACAACCTGGCGCGCGGTCTTGAAATCGACGCCATGGTCGGCCATGAATTGGCGAATCCGCTCGATCGACAGGAACGCCGCATGGCCTTCGTTCATGTGGCAAACGGTCGGATTGATCCCGACGGCGCGAAGGGCCTTCATCCCCCCGATACCCAGGATCATCTCCTGACGAACTCGAATCTCCTCATCGCCGCCGTAAAGCGTGTCGGTAATCGACTGGTCGTTCGGGGCGTTCTCCAGCACATTGCTGTCGAGCAAGTACATGGTGATGCGACCGACCGCCGCCTTCCAGATTTGACAGGTAACAATTCGGTCGGGGAATTCGACTTCTACACGAAGCGGTTCGTCCCGCTCGTCCCGCATCAGGTCGAGGGGGAAGCTGTAGTAGTCGTACTGCGGATAGACCTCTTGCTGCCAGCCGTCGTGATTCAGCCGCTGTCGGAAATATCCGCGAGAGTACAGCAGCCCTACGCCGACGAGCGGTAGCCCGAGATCGCTCGCCGCCTTCAGGTGGTCGCCCGCCAGGACGCCGAGTCCGCCTGAGTAGATTGGAAGCCCTTCGCTGAGGCCGAATTCCGCGCAGAAGTAGGCAATCGACGTGTGCTCACGGGCGCCGGGAAACGTCTGGTCGAACCAGGTTGATTCGCTCAAATACGTTTCCAGGTCCTTCGCGCACGCCGCAAGACGTGCCATGAAGTGCTGGTTCGCGCTGAGCTTGGCCGCCCGGTCCGGCGGCAAATTGAGCAAGAGCGCGATGGGGTTGTGGTTGACCTCCTCCCAAATCTCCTTGTCGACCATGCGGAACAACTCCCGCACTTCGTGATTCCAGCTGAACCGGTAGTTGCTGGCAAGCACGCGAAGCGCGGAGAGGCTTTCGGGGAAGTCGGCGACAACCTCGAACGAGTGGGAGAACTTGGGGTACTTCATGCGGGAGCCCTTAGATTATCGGTCCGTCCCCGTAACTTACCCAGGCCCGTGGATTGGGGCCCGCGGATCAGGTATCTACTCTGCGATGCTCTCCATCCGCGACGTCGACGTCTTCTACGGCGCCATCCAAGCCCTTCGCGCCGTCACCATCGACGTCAAACAAGGCGAGATCGTCGCCATCATCGGCTCCAACGGCGCCGGCAAGAGCACGCTTCTGCGCACGGTCAGCGGCCTCATTCGTCCGCGCGCCGGCTCGATCGAGTTCACACCGCCTGGCAGCGTGGGTGATGACTCAAGCGTCATCGAGCTCAAGAGCCTTCCCCCCGACCGGATTGTGCGGCTTGGCATCAGCCACTCGCCGGAGGGACGTCGCATCTTCACCAACATGAGCGTTCAGGAGAACCTGCAACTGGGCGCTTTCATCCGGAAGGACGCCAACGTCGTGCCGGACATGGAAGCAGTCCTTAACCGCTTCCCGCGCCTGCGCGAACGCTTCAAGCAGAGCGCAGGCACTCTCAGCGGCGGCGAGCAGCAGATGCTTGCCATTGGCCGGGCCCTCATGTCGCGCCCCAAGCTGCTCCTCTTGGACGAGCCCTCTCTCGGCCTCGCGCCGAACCTGGTAGCGGAGATCTTCCAAATTGTCCTCGATCTCAACAAGGACGGCACCACGATTCTGATCGTGGAACAGAATGCGAACCGCGCGCTAGAAATTTCGCACCGCGCCTATGTGCTGGAAACCGGCAGCATCGTCCTCGAGGGCACCGGCAGCGAACTCCTGACCAACCCGAAGGTAAAGGAGGCCTACCTCGGCGGATAAGCCCAAGTCGCTGCGAATGGTCGCCCTCACCGAGGAGCTGATCCCCGCGGTTTTGGAGATCGAGCAACGGGCCAACCCCGCCCCGTGGTCGGAGCGCAGCTTCCGAAACGAGCTCGACCATCGGCACGGCCTATTCCGGGTCGCGCTCGTGGAGGGAAAGCC
>DATGIR010000289.1:0-5052 GCA_035295605.1 Fimbriimonadaceae bacterium
TGAGGAACCGGTTGTAGGGCAGGTTGGCGTTGAAGGACTTCACCACCCAATCGCGATACGGCCAGCTCGGCATGATCAGGTCGGATTGGTAGCCGTAGCTGTCCGAGTAGCGGGCGGCGTCCAGCCAGTCGACCGCGACCCGCTCGCCGAAGTGGGGGCTGGCCAACAGCCGGTCCGCGACGGCATCGTAGGCTTTGGGGCTCTTGTCGGCCAGAAACGCATCGATCTCGACTTCCGTAGGCGGGAGGCCGGTCAGATCGAGCGTCGCGCGGCGAAGCCAGCGCTCGCGGCTCGCCGGTGGGCTCGGCTGGAGGTGCTTCTGCTGCAGGCGGTCCAGGATGAACCGGTCGACGTCGTTCCGAACCCACTTGCTCTGCACCTTCGGCACGGGCACCGAGGCCGGCAACGGCTCGAACGACCAGAGCTTGGTGTACCGGGCGCCCTCGGCGATCCACTCGGTGAGCGTCGCGATCTCCTGCTTGGTCAGGCTCTTTCCGCTCGAACGGGGCGGCATCGGGCTATCGGTGCTGGTGATCCGCTTGACCACCAGGCTGTGATCCGGCTTTCCCGGCACGATCGGCCACCGCCCCCCGCGGTCGGTTAAAGCCCCTTGGCTGGTGTCCAGGCGCATGTCCGCCTGCCGGCTCTCGGCGTCCGGACCGTGGCACTTGAAGCACTTATCGGAAAGGATCGGGAGCACATCCCGCGAGAAGCTGATCTTGGCCGGGGCCGGCTCGCTGCGCCTCGCCGGCGCCGCCGACACCGCGGCGAACAGCCAGACGCTTCCGGCCGAGCCAAATAGAAGGAGCGACATCGCTCCCCGCGCAAGCATTGAAGCGAGGTTACCGGACGGTGGTTAGGCTGAGCCGAGGTGTGCCGCCAAGTAGATGCGGTAAAGCTCGCACATCAGCTCGAGCCGGTTGCCGCCCACCTGCCGCACCACGCCCGCGGACACCAACCGGTGAACTGCCTCCGACTCCTTGACCTCCGGGTTGGTGATGGAGGCGCGCAACGCCTCCATCACGTCCGGAAGCTGCGAGACGGAGATGAGGATGCGACGCAGGTGGTCGCCGAAGGGTCCCTCGTCTGATGCGGCCAACGCGAGCATCTCGGAAAAGGGCATCGCCCTTAGAGCCAGGATATCCAGCGCGCGCCGCGTCAGGAATGGTTGCCCGCCCACAAGTTGCCATAGCCTCCGCACCTCCTCGGCCCCGAGCGGCTTGCCATACCGGGTGTTGAGGTCGGCCACCTGTTCGACCGTGAAGTTGGAGAGCGGCAACTGGCGTCCAACGTTGAAGGGCGATTGGTTCAGGTCCTGAATGAACAGGTGCGCCTCCGTCGCGTAGGCGATCACGACGGTGAGGCGCCCCCAGGGTCCGCCGGGCTCCGTGGCGCGCGAATTGTGCCACGAGCGCACCAGCCCGAAGAAGTCGCTTGCGAAGGGCACTCCGAAGAGCTTGTCTGCCTCATCCATGAACCACACGAAGGGCTCGGGTGACGCCTCCAGCAGCGCCCGGACGAAGTTGTCGAGGTTCATGTTCGCGCCGAACACGTCGAGCCATTCCGACTCGAAGTCGTAGGTGAATCGGAGCTGCTTGGCGAGCAGGGCAGCCAACAGCCGGTATAGGGCATCGTCCGATCCGAGGTGGGACGAGCTGAGCTTCTGGAAGTCGGTCACCACCGACCGCCAACCGAGCCGGGCCGCCTGGGCGGCTCCTCGCCCGATCAGCGAGGTTTTCCCGGCCTGGCGCGGCCCCTTGACCAACAGGATGCTTTCATTCGCCTTGAGGGCGGTCGCGAACTCCGCGTCGGAAGGCCGTTCGACATAGAAGGGCGAATCGGACGGAACGGCTCCGCCGACCGGCTCCAGGACTAACTCGTCGCTCACCTCCTCGGGCGCGGTCATCGCTGCGACGAGTTCCTCAACCACGCGTGCGTCGTCGTCGTGGCTGAGCCAAATCGTGAAATGAAGGCGGTTCAGGAAGCCGCCCATCGATCCCGCCACAGGTGAGTCGGTGCCAACCCGAACCGGAAGAAGGAGCGGTTTCCCCTTATGCCGATTCTCCTCGAAGGCAGTCTCGATCTCGTACTCGAGCATCTCGCTTCCGGCGGCGCTGTCGGAGAGGATCGCCACCACCGCATCGGCGGACCGGATTCGCTCCTCGATGGCTTTTGCCCACTCGACGCCGATCTTCAGGTGTCGATCCACGAAAACGTCGTGCCCGCGCTCCCGCAGCTCCCGCTCCAGCACCGCCAGGACGTGGTCGTCGGGCTCCGTCTTTCGCCGGTAGACGATCACGACATTCAGGCTGTCTGGGCTCCGAGCGGCGCCTCCTGCCTCGAGCTTCTTCGGCCCTTCGGCCCTGCCGAACCCGGAACCGAACAGACTGAAGACCTTCAACCGCTGGTCGTGCTTCGCCACAGTCGTGCCGAGCTCGTGTACCAGTGGCGCCCACTCGTCGAACTGCCTCAGCCAGCCCGCGTACTGCTCGGAAAGGAGGATATGGCCTGCCTCCCCGGCGTCCATGATCCTTGCCGCGGTGTTGATCCCCTCTCCCACGGCGTTTTCGGCTCCCGTGATGTCGATTTGATGCTGCACCAGCCCGCTGTGAATTCCCATCCGGACGCGTGCCGGCGAATTGGCGAGGGAGATTTCTTTGGCGCACCGGGCGGGCGCGAAGACGTCGTCGAAGAAGAGCAGCGCCATCCCATCGCCGGTTGGCAGCGAGAGGACCTTGTGGCCTTCCCTCGCGCTTCGGAACGTCTCCGAGTTTCCGACCAGCTCGTTGAGCTCGCGGATGAGCCGAATCTGGATCGTGGTCGACTCCTTCGAGTAGCCGACGATATCGATGAAGAGGACGTGGGCTACCTCGGGACTTGCGGGGGCATGCTCGTCGGCCATGGGTTCTTCAACGCACCAGTCTAACGTCTGAAACGCTGGGGCTCATCGCATCAGGCCGCCGTGCAAAATCCTGATCGAGCCTTCTTCCTCGAAGGTGACGATGTCTTGACCGTCCGATGTGAACTGGGCGTTGACGACCGGATTCTTGAAGCCGCCCAGTCGGAGCAACTCCCGGCCGCTAGCCGGGTCCCAGATGCGGGCGGTGTTATCGGACGAAGCGGTGACCATTCGGCTGCCGTCGGGCGAAAAGTCGATCGAATTGAGCCCGTTCAGGTTCCCTGGAAAGACCTGCACGATTCGGCCGGTCTTCAAGTCATACAGCTTGGCGTCCTGAACGCAGCAGAGCACGAGGTACCGGTCGTCGGCGCTGAAGGCAAATGCCTTCGACGCGTTCGGTCCGGGCTTTGCCAGCAACCGCGAGGATCGGCCGACCAGGTCCCAGACTTGAAGGTCGCCGTCTTGGTTCGAGACGGCCAGAAGGCGGCCATCCCTCGAGAGCCCACAACTCACCACCGGCCACGGCGCATGGATCTGCATCGGGGCCTTTTCACCTGTGCGGGCGCTCCACAGTACTGGTTGTTGGCCAAGCTCGGCGGTGACGTAATAAGGGCCGCCCTTGCACATCAGGACGGTGTCCGGACTCCCGGCCCCGTGAAGGGTGAGGGCTGCCGAAAGATCGCCGTTCGGCGTCAGGATGCACTCGTCTCCGTGGATGGCGGCCAGGCCCATTCCATTCGGCGAGAGCTTCACAGCCCTTCGCTCCCCGGCCGGCACCGCCGTCCCGCCGGGCTCGAACTTGGCGTTGCGGTGATCGAGCTTGCCGAGCTCGCGGCCGGCGTTATCGTAGACGTGGAGAATGTCTTGGGACGCAGCCGCGATGCGGTCCGAGCCAACGAGCACCGCCCCGCCGCGTAACTCCTCTTGGGCGGGAAGGGTCAGCGCATCGAACTCGCGATAGCCATCGACCTTGACGGCGCGGACGGACGTGTCGCTCAGATAGAGTTCAGAGCCATCCCGATTTGGCGAAACCGCCGCGCCGGCGATGGTGGCGAGCAGCCGGCTCGAGGAGATATCGAATACCTGAACGAGGAGGTCACTGGTCTCGCATATCAGGCGCCGGCCGTCGGCGGAGCGGTCGAGGCTTGTGATCGAGGCGTCGCTGACGTGCAGGCTCCGGTACGGGCTCTTGGCGCCATGGTGATAGGCGAAGACATTGCCGAGTGTCGTTCCGACGAAGACGTCGTTCCCGTTCGCCGAGTAGGTCGTCGCAAAGCTCGGCATTTCCGCTCCTCGCCCCCGGTCCGGCTGATAGAAATCGTAGGACGCCAGAAGGTTTCCGCCAGGGAACGCACGCTCGGTGATCACCGGCGACTTGCCCGGCCGTTCGACTCCGAGCAGCCGTGTCCCGTCCGGTGAAAATTCGACCCAACTCGCGTAACCCCCATGCGGCGGCCTAACCCGCAGCTCGACAGCGAGGTTGTCCACCCTGCGTACCACCGCCTCGAGCCCGCCCCCATTCCGCGGGTATTCGTTCATCACGAAGTGCTTCCCCTGCCCGTCGAAGGCGTGGAGGCTGACCGAGGGGATCTCCACCGGGCCGACCGCACGCGGTGTCCCGGTCAGGGTATCGATGAGGTTGATCCCGTGTAGGGTTGAACCCGCAAGCAGAGTCCTCGAGTCGGGCGACCAGCACAGGAAGCTCGCGGCATTGGGAAGCGGGATCCGTTTCAGTAACTTCCCGGTCGGCGCGTCGAATACGTAAGTTGCGTCCGGCGGTGTTACGGCAAGGAGCTTGTCATCCGGCGAGGGGGCCGCGTTCACCCAGGCTCCGTAGTCCAATCGATACTCATCCAGGTTGGCTAGCCGGTTCCAATAGTTCCACTCCCATCCGCGATACGGGCTGCCCTCGGTTCGTCGAAGCAGGTCGACCAGGCGCACCGGGTTGTGCTCGTCCCACGCCTTCTGCATCAGGTTCACGTTGGCGACGTACAGGTCATAGGCCATCTGGTCGCGTTGGGCGGTAATGAGACCGAGCAACTGCCGGTTCCTCCAGGCCAGCCAGCCGACGATCGCAATCACGGCAGCTCCGATGGCGGCCGTCCGCACGACCCCCAGTGAGTAGGCTCGCCGCTGACGTCGGAGCTCCTGGC
>DATGIR010000290.1:0-3286 GCA_035295605.1 Fimbriimonadaceae bacterium
GCAGCGACGGTGATGCAGGAGTCGGCGATATTGAAGACCGGGAAGTTGATCGCCCGGAAATAAAACATGTCGGTCACTTTGCCAAAAACCAACCGGTCGTAGAGGTTGCCGAGGGCGCCGGCGGCGAGAAGGCCCATGGCGACGTGGGCGAGGGCAGGGTCGCGGGGATGGCGCATGCTGTACCAAATTGCGCCGCCGGACATGAGGATGGCGACCGGCGCGAGAAGCACGCCGTGGCCTTGGAACATGCCGAAAGCGATGCCCTCGTTATAGGTGAGCGTGAGCTCGAAGAAGCGCGGGAACGGCAGGCCGTGGAGGGCGGCACGATTCTCGAGGGCGTGCCGCGCCCAAACCTTGACGCTCTGGTCCAGGACGATGGCGAGCACCGAGACCGTCCAAAACAAGCGTCGGTAGTCCTTAGCTTGCAAGGTCGCCTCGCTCGCGCAATACGGCTTGGTCCCGGGCGCTCAGCATCACGCCGTTCACCGACTCGACATCCGGACGCCGAATTCGGCTTCGCTCGCACTTGGCATGGGGGCTGGTGGCGAAGAGTACCGAGCACGGTCCGTCTTCGAGCGTGATCCAGCTCACCTTCAGCATCGTCGCCAAATCTTCGTTGGAAAAGCTTTTCAGCAAGTCGAGTGACTCGCCCGAATCCGCGTAGGTAACCACCACGTCCTGGCTATCTTTAACGTCCGCCGACGCCTTCCAGGTTTCGAAGGCGGTGAAAATCGCAGAGCGGGCCACGAGAAGCGCCGCGAAACGTTGCTGGAGCGGACTGGCTTCGATCGCCTCGAGCCGCTCCTTGGTAGGCGCGATAAAGGTGGCCGTATGCACGGAGTGGCGCACGTCATCCGCGGTCAGCGGGCCGTTCGATGGGCGGCCGCGCATTCGCTGCCAGGTCTCTTCGGCGGTAAACGGAAGGATCGGGGCGATGAGTTTGACGAGCCGCTCCAACACCGCTCGACACGCAACCTGGCCCGAGCGGCGCGAAGGCCAGGCGGCCCCATCGCAATACATCCGGTCCTTGATGACGTCCAAATAGAAACTCGATAGCTCGTTCCGGCAGAAGTTGTGGATGCCGGAGATCACGGCGCCGAAGTCATGGCGCCGGTACGCGGCAACGCAGTCATCCACGAGTAGGTCGGTCTGCTCGATGATCCACTCGTCCACGTCGAGGAGCTGAGGGGGCGCCTCGCTCGGCACGAAGTCGTAAAGGTTGCCCAGCAGGAAGCGGAAGGCATTGCGGACGTTGCGGTAGTGCTCGCCGAAGCCCTTCAGCAACGCGTCGTAACAGGGCGCGTCGGCGGTGAACTCGACGCTGGCGACCCAGTAACGCAAAACGTCGGCGCCGTACTGTTCGCAAACCTCGACGGGTTCCACGGCGTTGCCCGCGCGCTTGGACAACTTGTGCCCCTTGTCGTCGACGACGAATCCGTGAGTGAGGACCTCCCGGTAGGGGGCATGGCCTTTCAGCGCGACACCGAGAATGAGCGAAGTGTTGAACCAGCCGCGGTGCTGGTCCGAGCCTTCCAGGTAGATGTCGGCCGGCCAAGGCATGTCCCACTCGAGCGGGTAGAGGGTTCCGCCAAGGACGTTGAGGTTCGTCGAGCCGGCGTCGAACCAGACGTCGAGGACGTCGGTCTCTTTGCGGAAGGCGGTCTCGCCGGTGGTCGGGTGGCTGTAGCCCTCGGGCAAGAAGCGCTCGGCCGGCCACGCAAACCAGACGCCGGAGCCGTGCTCGGCGACGGCATCGGCAACACGATCCATCAGAACGGGATCGAGGACCGCTTCGCCGCTCTCGGCGCCGTAGAAGACGGGAATCCCGACGCCCCACGGCCGCTGGCGCGAGATGCACCAGTCAGGGCGGCCGGAGACCATGGCGGTGATCCGGCCCTTGGCGGTGGACGGATGCCAGCCGACCTTGTCGATTTCGGCAAGCATTCGCTCCCGCAGGTTCTCGTGGTCGAGGTTGATGAACCACTGCTCGGTGGCACGAAAGATAACGGGTTGATCGTCCCGCTCGGCGTACGGGTAGCTGTGAACGTACGGGCGGGCGTCGAGCAGGTTGCCGAGCTCGCGAAGGCGGTCGACGACGACGGTATCGCAGTTCTTGTAATAGGTTCCGGCGAACTCGCCGGCTTCGGCGGTGAGGTAGCCGCGGGGATCGACGGGGGTTAGCGTCGGGAGGTTGTAGCGCTGGCCGGTGTAAAAGTCGTCGCGGCCGTGTCCGGGCGCGGTGTGGACGACGCCGGTGCCCTCCTCCATGCTCACATAGTCGGCGAGAACGGCGAGCGACTCGCGGTCGAAGATCGGATGCTTGAACTTCGCATACTCGAATTCGGCGCCCGAATACACCTTGACGATCTTGTGGCCGGTCCAACCGAGCGCTTCGGCGACGTTGCCGACAAGCTCGTTCGCGATGATGTAGTGGTCGTCGCCCACCTTAACGACCGCGTACTCCTTCAGCGGGTTAAAAGCCACCGCGAGGTTGGCGGGGATGGTCCACGGGGTCGTGGTCCAGACGATCGTGTAGACGTTGCTGAGACCCTTGGCGAATTGGTCGCGATCGTGTAGCAGCGGGAAGCGGACAAAGATCGAAACGCTGGTGTGATCCTTGTAAACGACCTCGGTTTCGGCGAGCGCGGTTTGGGAGGCAGTGCTCCACTGGGTCGGCCGCAGGCCTTTGTAGATGTAGCCGGCCTCGTAGAGGCGCTTGAAGATCCGGACCTCCTCGGCCTCGTACGTGAAGTCCATCGCCATGTAGGGCTTCTCCCACAGGCCGTGGACGCCGAGTCGGCTGAACTGCTTGGTTTGAAGGTCGGCGTACTCCTGAGCGTGCGCGCGGCACATTTGGAGCATCTCGGCCTGGCTGACGGTCTTCTTCTCGGCGGCGAGCTTCTTCTGTACCGCGATCTCGATCGGGAGGCCGTGGTTGTCGTAGCCGGGAACGTAGGGCGAACGGAAGCCCATCATCGAGTGCGACTTGACAACGAAGTCCTTGAGGATCTTGTTGAGGGCGGTGCCGAGGTGGATCGGCGAATTCGTGTAGGGCGGGCCGTCGTGCAGCACGTAGGTTGCGGCGCCGGCTCGGGCTTCTTGGATCCGGTGGTACAGGCCGCCGTTGTCCCAGGCTTGGAGCATGACCGGCTCTGCCTTAGGGAGATCCGCCTTCATCGGGATCGTGAAGTTCGGGTCGGGCAGGTTCAGGGACGCTCGCAAGTCCATAGGGGAGGACGCGGAGTTTACCTTTCGGGGGTTTTCGGCCCATAATATCGATATGGTA